>JASHTK010000116.1 GCA_030040575.1 Gammaproteobacteria bacterium | reverse complement strand
CTGCACCTCTCGCGCACCCTCGCTGGGCTCCCGTACTCGGTGTACACCGTGATGTCCGCCGTCCCCTCCGTGCTGATCCCGCTCCTCGTGCGGCGGTTCGGGGTCCGGCTCACCGTCGTTCTCGGGAGCCTCCTGATCCTCGCGGGGTGCGTGCTGATGGCGACCCTCGTCCACTCGGCGCTCGGCGCCGTCGTCGTGTTCGGGTTCGTGATCGCGTTCGGCGTGTGCACGGGCGGGGTCTTCGGGATCCAGCCGGGAGTCGTCCTGTGGTTCATGCGGCGCCGCGCGCTCGCGATCTCCCTCGTTTACTCGGGCGGGGCCTTCGGGGGCCTCATCGCCGCGCCGACCCTCAACCGGGTGATCACGCACGCCGGGGGAAACTGGCGCGCCGGCTGGTGGCTTTACGCGGCGCTTGCGGCGATCTCGGCCGTGATCGCGGCGGTCTTCATCCGCGAGCGCCCCGCCGATCTCGGCCAGGAGCCCGACGGGGGTCCGCCGGCACGCTTCAGCGCCGCTGCGGCCGGAACGCGGGCTGCCGTGGCAGGATCGCCCGGAGCGGCTGCCCGGGGCGGTGACCGGGGCGGCGACCGGGGCGAGGGCCGCAGCGCCGCGGCTCCTGCGGCGCCGCCTCGTCCCGCGTTCATCACGCGCGAGGTGTGGCCTTTCGGCGAGGTGCTGCGCTCGGCGCGGTACTGGATCATGGTGCTCGCCCTGTGCGGCGGCAGCGCGGGCTATACGCTCTTTCTCTCCCAGGGCATGCTGCACCTGAAGGACCTCGGCCACAGCACCGCAGAGGCCGCCCTCGCCGTGAGCGTCACGACCGGCTCGGCGCTGCTCGGCAAGGCGGCCCTCGCGCTGTTTGGAGACCGCACCGATCCGCGGTACATCTGGGCGATCACCGCCGCTGTCTTCGGCGTCGGCCTGGTGCTCGTCATCCACCCGCGCACCATGCTCAGCGTGTACGCCTTCTCCGTGTGCTGCGGGTTCGGCTTCGGCGGGGGCCTTGTCTGCATGATGACCACCTTGAGCAATTATTACGGGACGGAGGTGTTCGCGGCCGCCGCCGGGGTCGCCGGGGCGCTCAACACCATCATCAGCTTCATCGCATCGGTGCTCGGGGGAGTCGTGTACGACGCGCTGGGCAGCTACGCACCGACGTTCTATATTCTTGCGGCCTGGTGCTTCGCCGGGGCGGTCGCGCTCGTGCTGGTGCGCCCGCCGGTGCGTCGCGCGCAGGCCGGTCGCGCCGCGGTCGCCGTGAGCGGCGGCGCGTAGCCCACGGCCGCGGGGCACCGGTGTGAGCGGCACACGGCTGTACACGGGGCACGGCCGCCCCGGCTGCGCAGCGGATGGACAGGCGTTGAGCTCCGAGCCGAAAGGTTTCCATGGTCAAAGAAGGCGATCTGCTGTGGACGCCGAGCCCCGAATGGGTCGAGCGTTCCAATCTCACGGCCTACCGGCGCTGGCTTGCGCGCACGCGCCGGCTCGACTTCGAGACCTACGATGAGCTGTGGCGCTGGTCGGTCGATGATCTCGAGGCCTTCTGGGCCTCGATCTGGGATTACTGCGGCATCCGCGCCTCCTCGCCCTACGAGCGAGTGCTCGGACGGCGGGAGATGCCGGGCGCCGAGTGGTTTCCCGGCGCGCGGCTGAACTACGCCGAGCACGCGCTGCGGCACGAGCGGCCGGCCGCCGATGCCGCGTACTTCCTCTCCGAGCGCACGCCGCTCACCCGCATTCCCTGGGCGAGCCTCGCGAACGAGATCCGGGTGCTCGCGACCGAGCTGCGCAGGCTCGGCATTCGGCCCGGGGATCGCGTGGCCGCGTACCTGCCGAACATCCCGCAGGCGCTCGTCGGCCTGTACGCGACGGCGAGCATCGGCGCGATCTGGACGAGCTGCGGACCGGAGTTCGGCACCCGCGGGGTGCTCGATCGGTTCACCCAGGTCGCCCCGAAGATCCTCCTCTGCGTGGACGGCTATCAGTACGCGGGGAAGCCCTTCGACCGGCGCGAGGAGCTCGCGCGCATCGTGGACGCGCTGCCCTCGCTCGAGCAGGTGCTGTGCGTGCCGTACTTGTTCCCCGAGCAGCGCAGGCCGTTCAGCAGGCCGACCGTGTTCTGGAACGACCTCACCGACCGCGCGCCGGTGCCGGCGCAGGGGTTCCGCTTCGAGCAGGTGCCGTTCGGCCAGCCGCTGTGGATCCTGTTCTCCTCCGGCACGACGGGCTTGCCGAAGGCGATCGTGCACAGCCACGGCGGCATCCTGATCGAGCAGCTGAAGGCGCTCAATTTCCAGATGGACATGAAGCCCGGCGAGCGCCTGTTCTTCTACACGACGACCGGCTGGATGATGTGGAACTTCCTCGTGAGTTGCCTCGTCGCGGACGTGGTCCCCGTGCTCTACGACGGCAGCCTGATGCATCCGGAGCCCGACTCGCTCTGGAGGATGTACGAGGAGTCGGGCGCCGCGCTGATCGGCGCCAATCCGGGCTACGTGAGCCTGCTCGAGAAGGCGGGGATCGTCCCGAATCGCAAGTTCAAGCTCGAGCACCTGCGCTCGGCGATGCTCGCCGGCTCGCCCGTGACGCCGGAGGTGATGGAGTGGTTCTACCGCAGCGTCAAGCAGGATCTGTGGGTGCAGAACGGCAGCGGCGGCACGGACATCTGCTCGGCGTTCGTCGCCGGGGTGCCGACGCTTCCGGTGCGCGCCGGGGAGATCCAGGCGCGCATGCTCGGCGTTGACGTCCACGCATTCAACGAGCGCGGCGAGAGCGTCGTGAACGAGGTGGGCGAGATGGTCGTCCGCCAGCCGATGCCCTCGATGCCCGTGTTCCTGTGGAACGACGTGAATTTCGAGCGCTACCGCGAGTCGTATTTCCAGGACTTCCCCGGCACGTGGCGCCAGGGGGACTTCTTCCGCATCAACGAGCGCGGCAGCTGCTTCGTGCTCGGACGCTCCGATGCGACGCTCAATCGTCACGGCGTGCGCATCGGCACCGCGGAGATCTACCGCTCGCTCGCGCTCATTCCCGAGGTGGACGATTCGCTCATCGTCAATCTCGACCTGCCGGGCGGGAAGTTCTTCATGCCGCTCTTCGTCAAGCTCAAGGACGGGCTCGCGCTCGATGAGCCCCTGCAGGATCGGATGCGCGCGAAGCTGCGCCAGGAGTACTCCCCGCGCCACGTGCCGGACAAGATCTATCAGGTCCGGGACATCCCCTACACCCTCACGGGCAAGAAGCTCGAGGTCCCGGTGCGGCGCATCCTCGCGGGGATGCCGCTCGCGAAGGCCGCGAATCGGGATGCGGTGGCGAACCCCCTCGCGCTCGACTTCTTCATCGAGTACGCGCGGACCCAGAAGGACTACTCGATGGCTTGACGGGGATGAACGCCCCTTCCTAAGCTGTCGGGCCGGCTCAACAAGACCTTTTACCGCAAGGCCCCGCCCGCCCGCCTCCGGGCACGCGTCGGCCGCATCGCCGGAGGATGACGAGCAACCCGGAGACCACGATGGAACAAGTGCAGCTGCTGATCGGCGACCGCGACGTGGCGGCCAAGAACTCCGCCACCTTCGCCCGCCACAACCCCCTCTCCGGCGAGGTGGCGACGCGCGCCGCCGCCGCGACCGCCGAGGATGCCAAGGCCGCAGCGGATGCCGCCGCCCGGGCCTTCCCGAAGTGGTCCGCGCTCGGCCCGAACGAGCGGCGCGCGAAGCTCAACCAGGCGGCCGACCTGCTCGAGGCGAAGTCCGCGCAGTTCGCGACGCTCATGCTCGCCGAGACCGGCTGCACGATGGGGTGGGGACACTTCAACGTGCATTTCGGCGCGCTGCTGCTGCGCGAGGCGGCGGCGCTCACCACGCAGATCACGGGCGAGGTGGTGCCCTCGGACGTGCCCGGAGTGCTCGCCATGGCGCTGCGCCAGCCCGTCGGCGTCGTGCTCGGCATTGCGCCCTGGAACGCGCCGGTGATCCTCGGCGTGCGCTCGGTCGCGATGCCGCTCGCCTGCGGCAACACGGTGGTCCTCAAGGCCTCCGAGGTGTGCCCGGCGACTCACCGGCTGATCGGCACCGTGCTGAAGGAGGCGGGTCTCGGCGACGGCGTCGTGAACGTCATCACGCACGATGCGAAGGACGCGAGCGCCGTCTCGGAGGCGTTGATCTCGCACCCCGCGGTGCGGCGCGTGAACTTCACCGGCTCGAGCCGCGTCGGCAAGCTCGTCGCGCAGACCGCGGCGAAGTACCTAAAGCCGGTGCTGCTCGAGCTCGGCGGCAAGGCACCGCTCATCGTGCTCGACGACGCGGATCTCGATGCCGCGGTGAGCGCGACGGTGTTCGGCGCGTTCGCGAACCAGGGCCAGATCTGCATGTCGACCGAGCGGGTCATCGTGCAGGAGAAGGTGGCCGAGGAGTTCGCAGCGAAGCTCGCCAAGCGCGTCGCGGCGCTCCCGGTCGGCGATCCACGCGAGGGGGAGTTCGTGCTCGCCTCGGTCGTCGGCCGCCCGACGGTCGAGCGGGTCGAGAAGCTCGTCTCCGAGGCCGTCGCCCAGGGCGCGAAGGTGCTCGCGGGCGGGGAGCGGGCGGCCGGCACGGTGATGAAGGGCATCGTGGTCGATCACGTCACCCCGAAGATGACGCTGTTTCGCGAGGAGTCGTTCGGCCCGCAGGTCTCGATCACCCGGGTGAAGACGGTCGATGAGGCCGTCGCGCTCGCGAACGACACCGAGTACGGCCTGTCGGCCGCCGTGTTCACCCGGGACCTCGCAAAGGGCATCGAGATCGCGAAGCGCATCGACACCGGCATCTGCCACGTGAACTCCCCGACCGTCCAGGACGAGGCGCAGATGCCCTTCGGCGGGGTGAAGAATTCCGGTTACGGGCGCTTCGGCGGCAAGGCCGGGATCCACGAGTTCACGGAGCTGCGCTGGATCACGGTGCAGATCGGGCCGCGGCACTATCCGTTCTAGCGCGGCGCACGCCGCGGGCCGCACTCGGCGCGGCGCATCGGAGGTTCAGCATGGATCTCGAGCTCAAGGGCCGCAAGGCCATCGTGACGGGGGCGACCCACGGCATCGGACTTTGCATCGCGCAGCAGCTCGCCGACGAGGGCGCTCACGTTGCGATCTGCGCGCGCACGGCGGCGAACGTCGAGCGCACGGTGCGCGAGCTCAAGGCGAAAGGCGTGAACGCCGTCGGCGATGCGGTGGACGTGACCCACAAGGAGGCGTACGTGGGCTTCGTGCGCAGCGCCGCCGAGCGCCTCGGCGGGCTCGACATCTTCGTCTCCAACACGACCGGCACGCCGGGCCGCACGGGCGAGGAGGGCTGGGAGGCGTGCTTCGAGGCGGACATTCTCGCGGGCGTGCGCGGCTGCGAGACGGCGCTGCCGTACTTGAAGAAGTCGCAGTCCGGCGCGATCGTCCTCATCTGCAGCATCTCCGGGGTCATGTCGAAGGCGTTGAAGGCCCCGGGCATCCTTGCCTACGGCTCGTGCAAGGCGGCGCTGATCGCCTACGGGGCCCAGCTCAGCAAGGAGGTGGCGCGGGACGGCGTGCGGGTCAACATGGTCTCGCCGGGCCCGATCTATTTCGAGAACGGTCCGTGGGACTTCATCAAGCAGCGCGCCCCGGCCGCCTACGAGGATGCGCTCGAGCACTGCGTGATCGGCCGGCTCGGCCGGCCGGAGGATATCGCCTCGGCGGTCGTGTTCCTCGCGAGCCCCAAATCGGGCTTCACCGTCGGGCAGAACCTGCAAGTGGACGGCGGGTACATGGAGCACATCGCGTTCTGATGCGCGCGAGGGGCGCCTCAGAGGCGCCCGCGGACCTTCGCCGTCCACCAGCGAAGCCCGACCAGCAGGAAGCGCCAGTCGTGGAAGAACTCCGGTCGCTTGCCCTCGACGAGGTGGCCTGCGAATTGCAGGATCCACCCGGCGAGGAACAGGGCCGTCGGGACGAGCCACAGGCCGGGCCACATGCCGTGGAGCGGCCAGGCGGCAAGATAAAGCGGCAGCGAGAGCACGATGAGCGGAATGCCGAGAGTGTGGCAGAGGCGGTTCACCGGATGGCGATGGCTCACCTCGTACCGGCTGATCCACTCGTCCCAGGACCGACCTGCAAGCATGAGGACTCCTCCGACCGAGCGCGCGGCGATTGTCACTCAAATGACCCCCGGCGCGCAGCCTCATCGAGCGCGCATCGCGCCGCGCTCGCCCGGCGAGCCGCTGGGCACCCCGGCGCAATTCGGGCACAATCGACTCCGAGCGCGCCGCGCGGGAGAGCTTCGCATGCGTACCGTCTGGGCCGGATCCGTCGTGATGCTGATGGTCGTCCTCAGCGGCTGCGGCTACAACAGCTTCCAATCCCAGGACGAGCAGGTGAAATCCGCCTGGTCGGAGGTGCTCAATCAGTATCAGCGGCGCGCCGACCTCATCCCGAACCTCGTCAACACCGTGAAGGGCTACGCCGCCCAGGAGCAGCGCATCTTCATCGCGGTCGCCGAGGCGCGCAGCCGAGTCGGCAGCATCCAGGCGACCCCGGCGCTGCTCGACGACCCGCAGGCGTTCGCGAGATTCGAAGCCGCCCAGGGCCAGTTGACGGGCGCGCTCTCGAGGCTGCTCGCGGTCTCGGAGAACTACCCGCAGCTGAAATCCGACCAGAACTTCCGCGATCTGCAGGCGCAGCTCGAGGGCACCGAGAACCGGATCGCCGTGGCGCGCATGCGCTACATCCAGTCGGTGCAGTCGTACAACGTCCTGGTGCGCAGCTTCCCGACGAACCTCACGGCGAGGATGTTCGGCTACGTGGTGAAGCCGAACTTCACGGTGCAGAACGAGGCTGCGCTCGCGACCCCGCCGACCGTGAGCTTCGGCTCCGCTCCCGCGGACGGCACCGCGGCGCCGGCGTCCGCTCCGGCGCCGGCCACGCCGGGCGGCCAGTGAGCCGCGCCGCTCGGCCGTGTTGCGCGCCCGAGTCGTAGCGCTCGCTCTCGCGCTCCTCCTCGGCTCCTCGCTCGCGCGGGCTCAAGTGCCCGTGCCGCCGCTGCAGGCGCGCGTGACGGACCTCACCGGGACGCTCACCGCCGAGCAAGCGCAAGCGCTCGAGCAGTCCCTCGCGCAGCTCGAGGCGAGCAAGGGAAGCCAGCTCGCCGTGCTGATCGTTCCGACGACGGCTCCCGAGACGATCGAGCAGTTCGGCATCCGCGTGGCCGATGAGTGGAAGCTCGGCCGCAAGGGCGTGGATGACGGCGCGATTCTCATCGTCGCGAAGGACGATCGACAGGTGCGCATCGAGGTCGGGTACGGGCTCGAGGGCGCGCTCAACGACGCCACCTGCGAGCGGATCGTGAGCGAGACCATCATCCCGCAGTTTCAGGACGGGGACTTCTACGGCGGCATCAGCGCGGGTGTCGCGCGCATGATTCAAGTGGTGAGCGGAGAGCCGCTGCCGCCGCCCGCGCCGTATCGCGCGCCGCGCGGCGGGAGCCTGCGCTCGCTTGGGCCCGTCCTGCTCCTGCTCGTGCTGATCGTGGGCGGACTCACGCGCTCCACCCTCGGCAAGGTGCCGGGCGCCGCCGTCACGGGCGGGGTCATCGGGCTCCTGGTGTGGCTCTTCGCGGGCGCCGTCGCGGTCGCCGTCGGTGCAGCCGTCATCGGCTTTCTGTTCACGCTCCTCGGCGGCGGCATGGCCGGCCCCTGGATGATGGGCGGCATGGGCGGGGGCTTTCGCGGCGGGTTCGGCGGAGGGCTCGGCGGGGGAGGCTTCGGCGGCGGCTTCAGCGGGGGCGGGGGAGGCTTCGGCGGCGGCGGTGCCTCCGGATCGTGGTAGCGATGTCGCTCGCGCGGTACCTCAAGCATCTGGCCGTGACGCCCTGGCGGGTGCGGCGCGCGTTCCCGCGCGCGAGCCTCGCGGCGATCGAGAGCGCCATCCGGCGCAGCCGCACGCAGCACGTGGGCGAGATCCGCTTCGTCGTGGAAGGCGCGCTGCACGGAGCGCGCCTGTACCACGGGCAGACCCCGCGCGCGCGGGCGCTCGAGGTGTTCTCGGCGCTGCGCATGTGGGACACGGAGCACCGCAACGGCGTGCTGATCTACCTGCTGCTCGCGGACCGCGCCGTCGAGATCGTCGCCGACCGCGGCGCGCACGTGAAGATCGGCTCCCCGGAGTGGCAGGCGATCTGCCGCAGCATGGAGGCGGCCTTCAAGGCGGGGCGCTTCGAGGAGGGCGCGCTCGCCGGCATCGACGGGGTCACGCGCTCTCTCGCGAAGCACTTTCCGGGCGGCGCGGCCGCCGCCGCCGCGAGCGGGGACCGCGGAGAGGGCGAGCTGCCGGACTCGCCGGTCGTGCTGCCGTGACGGCGTGCGGGTGAGGCCGAGCGGGGCGCGCCGGCGCGCGTGCTATCCTCTCGGCCGCACCCGGCTGTACCGGGCCGCACGGGGCCAGACCAGGGCCACAGCGGGCCGCAGAGGTCGCCATGGACACGAAAGTCGCGGCACGCGAGCGCTTCGAATCCGACCGCGAGCGACTCATCGAGTTGAGCCACCGCATCCACGCGCATCCCGAGCCGGGATTCGAGGAGGAGCGCGCCTGCGCGTGGCTCTGCGAGGCGCTCGATGCGGCCGGCTTTGCGGTGGAGCGGGGCCTGTGCGACCTGCCGACGGCGTTCCGCGCTCGCGCGGGCTCGGGGCCCTTGCACATCGGCCTGTGCGCCGAGTACGACAGCCTGCCCGGGATCGGTCATGCGTGCGGCCACAATGTGATCGCGGCGGCGGCGGTCGGCGCCGCCGCTGCGGCCGCGGCGGTCGCGGACGAGTTGGGTCTCACCGTGACCGTCCTCGGAACGCCCGCCGAGGAGGTGGGCAACGCGAGCGGCAAGATCCTGCTGCTCGAGCGCGGCGCGTTTCAGTCGCTGCATGCGGCGATGATGGTGCACCCGGCACCGTTCGACGTGCTCAGGGCGAAGATCATCGCCGCCTCGATGTTCGAGGTGCACTGCACGGGGAAGGAATCGCACGCCTCGGCGTTTCCGGAGCTCGGAGTCAACGCCGCCGACGCGCTCACCATCGCCCAGACGGCGATCGGCCTGCTGCGCCAGCACATCCGCTCCACCGATCGAATCCACGGCATCGTGACCCAAGGAGGCCTCGCCCCGAACGTGGTGCCGGCCCACACCGCGGCGCGATACATCATTCGCTCGGAGACCGTCGAGCAGCTCGCCGAGCTGCGGCCGAAGGTCTACCGGTGCTTCGAGGCCGGAGCGCTCGCGAGCGGCGCGACGCTCGAGATCACGGGCGGTGACAAGCCGTATGCGGAGATGCGGCACGACGCGAGAATCGCCGAGTTCTTCCGCGCCAACTCGGCCGCGCTCGGGCGGCCGTTCCCGACGGGCGGCGAGCTCGAGTCGCGGCCTTCGGGCTCGACCGACATGGGGAACGTCTCGCTCGCGATTCCCTCGATCCATCCGATGATCGGCATCCACTCGCTGCCGGCCGTCAACCATCAGCCGGAGTTCGCCGCGCACTGCGTCACGGCGGACGCCGACCGCGCCCTGTGCGACGGCGCGCTCGCGATGGCGTGGACGTGCATCGACCTCGCCACTCACGCCGAGGCGCGGAGCGCGCTGCTCGATCGCCGCAGCGCGCCGAGCGAAGCGCGGCCGCCGCCGCTCAGCAGCAGCGGTCGATGAACCGCCGCACCTCGGCGCCGATCTCCGCGTTCTCGGGCACTGCCTGCGGGTCCGCGCCAAAGCCGAAGCCGCCGTGCGGCATGGCTTCCCAGACGTGCAGCTCGGCGGCGACGCCCGCGCGGCGGAGCTTCCTGTGGAACTGCACCGAGTTGGAGAGGAACAGGTCGCGGGTCCCCGATTGAATCAGCGTGGGCGGGAAGCCGCGCGCGAGGTCGGCGAAGAGCGGCGAGAGGTACGGGTCCCTCAAGTCGCGTCCGGCGGCATACAGGGCGTTGCACTCGGGCAGCCCCCGCTTGAGCGTCACATCGAGCAGCTCGTTGGTGCGAAACGTATCACCCGCCTCGGTGAGATCGACCTCCGGGGTGAGCAGCACGACAGCCCCCGGCAGAGGCAGCCCGCGATCGCGGATCATGAGCGTGATCGCCGCCGCGAGGTTGCCTCCTGCGGAGCTGCCTCCGATCGCGATCCGCCGCGCATCGTAGGTACGCAGGAGCTCCCGGTAGACGGCGAGGCCATCCTCCGGGGCGGCCGGAAAGGGGTGCTCGGGCGGCATGCGGTAGTCCACCGAGAACGTCGTCACGCCGAGCCGGTCGGCCTCCACCGCGCCGGTCGCCGCCGCGAAGCGGCCGCCGCCGAAGACGAACGCACCGCCGTGCGCGTAGAGGTAGGCGCGATCGCGCGAGGGCGCCTCGAGTCCCGCGGGCGTGCAAACGTAGACCGTCGTGCGACCCAGGGTGCGCGTGTCCACCTTGCAGCGGCATTCGGCCAGCATGCGAGCGGCCACGGGCTCCCACAGGGCCTCGCTCGCCGCGAGCGCGCGTCGCCAGCCTTCGATGTCGTCCGCCGCGGGCCTTGTGACCTCGGGCAGCGCCGCCCCGGCGGCGAGCGCTGCACGCGCGGCTTCGCTGATCGTCGTCGGCGGGTGGATGGTCCGCGCCGGCAGCGCGACCGGCGTGAGGGCTTGCGACTCGACCGTCATGGGCGCAGGAGCTAGATGGCGAGGCCGTAGAGCTTCGCGGCGTTGTCGTGCGTGATCTTCTTGACCGTCGCGGGTGGCAGATGACCCATCGTGCGCTGAAGCGTCGCGATGGAGTTCGGCCAGATGCTGTCCGGATGCGGGTAGTCGGTGGCCCAGAGGAGATTGTCCCCGTAGAACTCGAGCAGGCGCATGGTGACGGGGCTCTGCTGGAACGTCGAGTAGATCTGCCGCTTGAAGAGCTCGGAGGGCTTGGTCTTGTGCGGGATGCCGCCCTTGTCGCGGTAGAACGCCTCGGCCTCCCAGGTGCGCCAGTGGCGGTAGTCGAGCTCCTCGACCACCCAGGGGAGCCAGCCGGCGCCCGACTCGGCGATCACGATCTTCAGCTTCGGGTGCCGCTCGAGGATGGCCCAGGCGAAGAGATCGACGAACGCATCGAGAAACTGGGTGATGAAGCCCTTCATGTGCGTGAAGTTGCCGGCGATGTTGCCGCGGCCCGGATCGCCCGCGGGGGGGAGGAACACGGTCACGTGCCAGGAGAGCACGATGCCGGTCTCCTCGAGCGCATTCCACAGCGCTTCCCAGCGCGGGTCATGCAGGCGCGGCTCGGCGGAGGCGATCTGCAGGTTCGCCTGGCGCGCGCCGCCGCGCCGGGCGAGGCGGTAGACCTCCTGCGCGGCGGACTCCGGATTGAGTGGCAGCATGGGGACGCCGAGCAGCCGGTCGGGCGCGGCGGTGCAGAACTCGCCGAGCCAGTCGTTGTAGATGCGGTGCAGCTCGTCGGCGAACGCCTGCTCCTCGTGCTTGATCGAGGTGACCGGGCCAAAGATGACCTGGGTGTGGATTCCGTCGCGGTCCATGTCGGCGAGCCGCAGGTGCGGCACGGCCGGGCGGCGCTCGGTGAGATCGCTCACCCCGCCGCGGTCGAAGGCGGTGTAGATGGGCTTCGGCGCGCTCGAGCCCTTCGTGCGGCCCGTCCACTGGCCCCAGGGCTTGCCCTCGCAGAGCCACAGCCACGTGCCGTCGCGCTCCTCGACGTGCGGGGCGCGCCCGAGATCCTTGCGCGGCAGGCGCTCGCTCCAGAGGTCCTCGGGCAGCTGGTTGAGGTCGAGATGGTCGTCGCAGGAGATGAGGTTGTAGTCCACGCTTCAGGTGCTCCTTCCTTCGCGGTGCCGGTGCGTGCCGCGGGGGCGGCGCGCGCGGCCCGCCCCGGCCGACAGCCTACAGCTTCAGGTCCACGGCGCACACCGCAGCGCCGACGGCGGCGTTCTCGCCGGCCGGCACGAACACCTCGAGCAGGGTGCCGTCGCCGGTCGCAGCGATCTCCTGGGTCACCTTCTCCGTCTCGATGTCGTAGAGCGGCTCGCCCGCCTTGAACGCATCGCCGGGCTGCTTGTGCCACTTGGCGATCGTTGCCTCCTGCATGTTCATGCCGACCCGGCTCAACTTGAGGTTCACGCGCATCGGGGGGCTCGTCTCAGGCTCGTGCGGTCTCGGTGGCGATGCGCGCGATGCGGTCGGCGTCCGGGATCATGCGCTTCTCGGCGTTCGGCGCGTACGGCATGCACACGTTCGGGACCGTCACGCGCTTCACCGGCGCCTTGAGCGCGCCGAAGGCCTTGTCGGCGAGCACGGCGGCGATGTGGCTCGCCGCGCTGCACCGGTCCCGCGCCTCATCCACCACGACGATGCGGCCGGTCTTGCGGGCCGCGGCGATGAGCGCTTCCTCATCGAGGGGAACGAGCGTGCGCGGGTCGATCACTTCGGCCTGGATGCCGGCGGCCTCGAGCTTCTTCGCCGCCTCGAGGGTCGGCTTCAGCATCGAGCCGATCGCGATGAGCGTCACATCCCGGCCCTCGCGCGCCGTCGCGGCCTTGCCGAAGGGAACGGTGTAGTCCCCGTCCGGCACCTCGCCCATCTCCCCGCCGCGCCCGATCGCCTCCATGAAGAACGTCGGGTTGTTGCCCCGGATGGCCGATTTGAGCAGCCCCTTGGCGTCGGCCGGCGTCGCGGGCATCGCGACGTTGACGCCGCCCAAGTTGACGAGCGCGGGGTAGCCGCTGTCGGAGTGCTGGGCGGCGTTCGATGCGCCGCCGCCGTACGCCGCGATGATGGTGATCGGCATGACCGCCTGCCCGCCCGTCATCAGGTGCAGCTTCGCCATCTGGTTCGCGATGGCATCGAAGCCCGTGTAGATGAAGTTCGAGAACATCATGTGCACGACGACGCGGCAGCCGGCTGCGGCGGCGCCGACGGCCATTCCGGTGAGCGTCGCCTCGCAGATCGGGGTATTGCGGATCCGCTCCCGGCCGAAGCGGTCGAGCAGTCCTCGGGTGTCGCCCATGATGGCGAGCTCCACGTCCTCGCCGTACACGATGACCCTCGGGTCGCGGCTCATCTCCTCGATGAGCGCCTCGTTGATCGCGTGGGTGTAGCGCTTGCGGGCCATGTCCCTCTCCTCAGGCTTTCTGGCCGACGAACATGAGCTCGAGCGCGAGGTCGGAGTCGGCGGGCTCGCTCTCCACGGCAAACTTGACCGCTTCCTCGACCACGCGGCCAATGCGCGCATCGATCGCCTGAAGGTCATCGGGACGCACGCCGGCCGCCAGCAGGCGCTGCTGCTGCCGCTCGACCGGATCGCGCTGGCGCCACGCGTCGATCTCGTGCTTCTCGCGGTACTTGCCGCCCGCGAGGAACAGATCCTCGGCCTCGAGGTGTCCCTGGATGCGGTAGGTGTGCGCCTGGATGAAGCAGGGCCCCTCCCCGCTGCGCGCGCGCCCGACCGCCTCGCCGGCCGCCTGCCACACGGCGACGACATCGTTCCCATCCACGACGGTGGTCGGGATCTTGAAGGCCCGCGCGCGGTCCGCGATGTCCCCGGAGGTGATGTCCTGCGAGGGGGTGAACTCGCTGAACTGGTTGTGCTCGCACACGAGGAGGAGCGGCAGCTTCCACAGGCTGCTCACGTTCAGGCATTCCATGAACACGCCCTGGTTCGCCGCGCCGTCGCCGAAGAACGCGACCGCGACGCGCGTGTCGTGCAGCAGCTTCGAGGCGAGCGCGGCGCCGGTCGCGATCGCGAACCCGCCCCCGACGATGCCGTTCGCCCCGAGAATGCCCTTGGAGAAGTCCGCGACGTGCATCGAGCCGCCCATGCCGCGGCAGATCCCGGTGCGCTTCGCCCAGATCTCCGCCATCATCGCCTTCGGGTCGCCTCCCTTGGCGAGGAAATGCCCGTGGCCGCGGTGGGTGCTCGTGATGAGATCGGTCGCGCGCAGCTGCGCGCACACGCCGGTCGCGATGGCCTCCTGACCGATGTACAGGTGGACCGCGCCGGGGAGGTTGCCCGCCGCCGCATCGGCGCGCAGGCGCTCCTCCATCCGGCGGATGAGGAGCATGCGCTCGTAGAGCGCGAGGAGCTCGGCTCGGCTGGGCTCGGTCGTCGGCATGGGGCTTGATCCTCGGAAGATGCGGATGGCGGGGGCGGCGGGGCTAGCGGGCAAACTGCGCGATCGTCGTCTCGAAGGCGCGCCGGCACACCTCCTCGATCGGGCGCTGGCGCAGCTTCTTGTTGAGGACCTCGATTCCCCAGGGGCCGGCCCACCCGCCCGCGCGTAACGCCGCAACGTAAGCCTTCACGTCGAACTCGCCCTCCCCGCAGAGCTGGCGGTGCTCGATCGTCTCGATGTGCAGGTCGGGCATCGAGTGCGCCTTGGCGAACCCGTCGTTGAGCTCGACTCCGGCGCGATACTGCGCCGGGAAGCGGCCGACCTCCTCGGGCGAGTGCCCGATCTTCACGAGGTGCCACAGGTCGAAGAAGATGCCGCCGTTCTTGGCGCCCGCGCCCTCGGCGAGGGCCCGGGCGGCCTCGAGCGAGTCGATGATGCAGAAGGGCATCATCTCGTAGCCGATGCGCGTGCCGTAGCGCTCGGCCTCCCGGCACAGCGTCGCGAACGAATCGATGAGCTTCGGCATGGGAACGGGCCGGCGCAGGAAGTCCCCGACCTTCACCGCGCGCGCGCGAAGCTCCGCGGCCGCGGTGAGGAGCTTGTGCTTCTGGTCATCGGAGCGGCGCTTCGCCTCCCCCTCGAGGAACCAGTCGGTGAGGAACTCGAGTTCGACGTGCTGGATCCCGTGGTCATCGAGGATCCGGCGCATCTCCTGCAGCGAGAGCGTCTGCAGGGTGTGGTCGAGGTCGGCATGCCAGATGCCGATGCCGGTGAAGCCGGCCTTCGCCGCCTGAGCGACGCGCTCCCGGAAGCCGACGGGGCTCCACTCGTGATCGGTATGAGGCTCCGCCCCGACCGCGATGGTCCAGTACGATGCGAGCAGGTCGATGTCGCCGTTCATGGGAGGATCCTCGGGGTTGCGCCGGTCGGCGCGCAGGTGGTTGTACACCGCCGCCCGCGGCCCCGTCAAAGACCGAGGGAGCGCACCGCGCTACCGCGGCCCCCACCGCGGATCGTAGCCGAGGCCGGACTCCGGCCAGTTCGGCTTCATCCCGTAGGGCGATTGGGTGAGCACCGCCTCGATCCGGCGGATGAGGCCATGCTCGATCTTGAAAGCCTCGCAGAGCTCCCAGGTGATCGGGGCGTTGAGCCCGCTCGGGACCGTGTGGCCGTTCGTGAGCTCGAACGAGCGCAGCTGTGCGTTGTGGTCGAAGAAGCCGAAGGCGACGGCGACGCCGCGCTGCGGATCGACGACGAGGAAGCGGCGATCGCGGATCCGGCTCACCACGTGCAGGAACCCGAGCTCAAACTGCGCCTTGCAGCCGAGCGAGGCGTAGTTCACTCCCGCGGCGCTCGAGGCCGCGCCGATCCTGAGCGAGGCGTTCCCGGTCGTGCGGATTCCGTCCTCCAGGCGGTAGCAATCGTCCGCGAAGGGATAGACGCCGTGGCCGTCGTTGTTCTCCATGCCGGTGAAATACTGGTTCGCGACCTTCAGGAGCTCGGCGCGCGTCATGCGCTCGCCCGGGGGCACCTCGCTTCCCCAGAGCGGATCGGGCGTGCCGCGCGCCTCGAGCGCCTGCGGGCCCCGCGACCCGAGCGTGCCGCTCGGCCGGGAGACGAGGGCCTCGATCTCGGAGACCTTCCCGCCCCGCACGCGTAGCCGGGTCGCGAGCAGGTCGAGATCGGCGTGCTCGTGCAGCACGGCGAACACGATCACCTCGCCGGCCGCCGGATCCTCGAACGTGTTGCGATACGTCCCGAGCGCGGTGGCGGTGCCCCACAGGCCGTCGTTGAGGTCGAGGACCTGACCGTTCTCCGTGTAGCGCACGAGTGAAGCGAGCGGCAGGCGGCGCGCGTCGTGCGCGACCAGGGCGTGCAGGTACTGGCCTGCGAGGTTCTTGAGGCAGGTGCGGTCGCAGGTCTGCGCCCGAGCCTGCGCCTGCACCGGCGCCGCCGCGAGCGCGGCAACGATCCCCGCCGCGCCGAGCACTCTCGCGGCGACCCGCGTGCGGACGGGGGGGATTCGACCCGAGGCGACGCTCATTGCACGTCCGCCGGCACGTTGTCATCCGGCGCCTCCTCGAGGTGCGGGGAATCCCACACCGCGGACTTCATGCCGTAGGGGACGGTGTTGATCACCGCCTCGATCTGATCGAGCTTGCCGCCGTGGATCTCAAAGAGCTCGGAGATCTCGAGAGTGAGCGGCGCCCTGACCGGCGAGGGGACGGTCATGCCGTTCGTGAGATGGATCGTCTTCAGGACGCCGCGGTGCTCGAAGAAGGCGAACGACATCACGAGCCCGCGCTCGCGGTCCACGATCGGGAAGCGCCGATTGCGGATCGTCGTGACGAAGGAGAAGAAGCCGCTTTTCTGCTGGTCCTCGCAGCCCAAGGCGACGACGTCAAAGGGGCTCGTTCCCCGGAAGCTCGAGTTGTTCGTGGTCTGTGTCCCGTTCTCCCAGCGGTTGCACGAGGGCCAGAAGGGCGCCGTGTGGTGCCCGGTGTTGCCGCCAAGCCCGGTGAAGTAGGCGTTCGCGACCCGCACGAGATCCGCGCGCGACATGCGCCGTCGCGGCGGGATCACCTGAAGGAACTGCGGCCTCGGCTGGCCCCTGCGCTCGAGCGCCGCCCCCGCGCTCTGCAGGGGCGATCCCCCGATCCCGGCCGGGCGGGCGACGAGGGTCTCGATCTCGCTGATCAGTCCGTAATCGACCTTCAGGCGCAGAGCGAGCAGCACCGGCGTGCCGTTCTCGAACACCGTGGCGTACAGGCCGACCTCGCCCGCCTCCGGGTCGGCGACGTAGAGCTTGTAGTGCCCGGGGGCGCTCGCGGTGCCCCACAAGCCATCCCCGAGGCGCAGCTCCTGGCCGTTCTCGGTGAAGCGCACGCCCTGCGCGAGCGGCAGCTGCTGCGGATCGTGGGCCACCAGCGCCGCGATGTAGCGGTCCGCGAGGCCCTCGAGGCAGGCCCGGTCGCACACGTCCGAGGCCCGGGCCGAGCTCGCCGCGAGGGCGGCGAGCGCGAAGGTCGCGAGCGCAACGGCTCTTCGAGTCATGAGCATTCCCCCTCATTGCGCGCGCGGCGCGCGATTCTTGAGCGCTGTGCCCTCTACGGGGCGGGCGCGGGGATCGCGAGCGCGATGTGATCGATCTTGCCCACCGCCCGCGTGATGTGTCCCTTGCCCGTGGTGTCGTCCATCAGCAGGACGCTGCCGAGCCCGAAGCGGCGCACCTCGCCGTCGCTCACCGTCACCTCGGCCATGCCCTGCACGACGATCAGGTACATCCGCCGCGGCGCCCGGTGCCAGTCCTCGACGGCACCCCGCTTCAGGAGGAGCAGCGTCGCCCCGGACGCCCCGGAGAGCTCGTACGAGATGAGCGCGTCCGGGGCGCTCAAGGCTCGCGAGTCGCCGACGGTGGCGCCGCCCGGCCGCAGGGTGAGCTGCTCGTCGCGAAAGTGCGAGACGCCCTGAGCGTCCGAGTACAGGTGCACGTAGTGCAGGGTATGGGTCCTCGCCAGGGTTTGGGCCTCGCCGGCACGGCAGGCGGCGCAGGCGGCGAGCACGACCCAGACCCCCGCCGCGGCCGAGCGCATGTTCTTGTTCACCGTCTGGTCCTCCGCGTGGCCCGCATCTTGGCCCCGGCGGCGCGCGCTGACAAGCGCCGCGGCACCGGTCAAGCGCCTGCCGCACCGCGGCCGATGAGGAGAATTCTCAAGTCGGCGGACGGAGGTTTAGACTATCGGCTCGCCGGATGCTCCGGCCGCCCAGCCTGTGGGCCGCATCCGCGCTCAAGAAATGCCCCGGAGGAGATGCCGTGAACGCTTCGCTCGCCTCGATTGCCCCGCAGCCCGAACCGTCGGCCACCGTCGCCCGCTTCCTCAAGCGCAGCCCGAAGCTGCTCATCGGCGGGGAATGGGTCGAGTCGAGCTCCCACAAACGCGTCCCGGTCATGGACCCCGCGACCGGTCGCGAGATCAGCTCGGTTCCGGACGCGAACGCCGCGGATGTCGCGCGCGCGGTCGCGGCCGCCCGCCAGGCCTTCGAGAAGGGTCCGTGGCCGGAGCTCGCGCCGGCGCAGCGCGAGGCGCTCATCTGGAAGCTCTCCGACCTCATCGAGCGCAACGCCGAGGAGCTCGCCGAGCTCGAGAGCCTGAACAACGGCAAGACGAAGTTCATGGCGAGCATCGTCGATGTGCCGGGCACGCGCGATTACTTCCGCTACATGGCCGGCTGGGCGACCAAGCTCGAGGGCTCGACGTTCAACTCCTCGATCCACGGCCCCCCCGGGGTGAAGTTCCACACCTACACCCAGCGCGAGCCGGTCGGCGTCGTCGCGCAGATCATCCCCTGGAACTTCCCTCTCGCGATGTGCTCCTGGAAGCTCGGGCCGGCGCTCGCGGCCGGATGCACCTGCGTGCTGAAGCCGGCCGAGCAGACCCCGCTCACGGCCCTGCGCCTCGGGGAGCTGATCCTCGAGGCGGGCTTCCCGCCGGGCGTGGTCAACATCCTCACCGGATACGGCGAGACGACGGGCGCCGCGCTCGTCGCGCATCCCGGCGTCGATAAGGTCGCCTTCACCGGCTCGACGGAGGTCGGCAAGATCATCAACAAGGCGGCGACGGACACCTTGAAGCGTGTCTCGCTCGAGCTCGGGGGCAAATCCCCCGTCATCGTGCTGCCCGATGCGGATCTGGGCTCGGTCGTCGGCGGGGCGGCAAACGCGATCTTCTTCAACTCCGGGCAGGTTTGCACGGCCGGCTCGCGCCTCTTCGCGCACCGCAAGGTGTTCGATCAGGTGGTCGAGGGCCTGAGCAGCGCGGCCCAGGCGATCCGCCTCGGGCCCGGCCTCGATCCGAAGACGGAGATGGGGCCGCTCGTCTCGAAGGAGCAGCAGGACCGCGTGCTCGGATACATCGACTCGGGCCGCAAGGACGGTGCGAAGGTGCTGACCGGGGGCGATGCCCCCTCGAGCGCGGGCTACTTCGTCAAGCCGACCGTCCTCGCGAACGTGCGGCCGGACATGAAGGTGGTGCGCGAGGAGATCTTCGGGCCGGTGGTGGTCGCCCAGCGCTTCGAGGATCTCGATGAGATCGCGGCGCTCGCGAACGACACGCCGTACGGACTCGCGGCGAGCGTCTGGTCGCGCGACGTGAGCGCGGTGCACCGGCTGGTCCCGAAGATCAAGGCCGGCACCGTCTGGGTCAACTGTCACAACTTCGTCGACCCGGCGATGCCCTTCGGGGGCTTCAAGCAGTCGGGCTTCGGCCGCGAGGCGGGCCGGGCGGTGTTCGAGCAGTACACGGAGCTCAAGTCCGTGTGCATCGCGATCTGAAGCGTCGCGCCGGTCGGGGGTGCGCCCGCGAGCCGTCGAGCGTTGCGAGAGGAGGGCGGCGAGTGAGGGGCAACACGGCGTGCGTCGGCCGACCGATCCGGCTCGCCGCAGCCGCTCTCGCCGCCTGCTGCGCCGTGGCGGGCGCGGCCACCGCGGCCACCGCGGCC
>JASHTK010000115.1 GCA_030040575.1 Gammaproteobacteria bacterium | reverse complement strand
CGAATGCGGGTGCGGGCGAGCGCCGCGACCGCGGCGCCGCAGGCCCGGCGCCACGCCTTGCGCCCGTAGCCCTTGGCGGGCCCGAGCCCGACGAGCAGCACGCGCCCGGCGGCCGGTCCCGCCACCTCGGTGAGGAGCAGCGTCTCGCCGCTGCGGCCGCTGAAATCGCCGCGCGCGATGAGCGACTTCAGCCGCCCGCCGAGGGCGGAGTCGAGGGCACGCGCCTCGGCGCTGAGATCGGGCTCATCGAAGACGCCGACGACGACGCAATCCACGGCCAGCCGGGCCAGCCCCTTCGACCACACCTCAAATTGCATCGAGCTCCTCCTCGCCCGCGGGCGATCCGCCAGTTGTCGCACGGAGCGGCATGATCTACCTTACCGAGCGCGCTCCCTCCCACGGCTGAAGTGGGTGCTCGTTCGTGCGGAATCGCAAGGCCTCGGGCGCGGAAGTCTAACCGAAGTGGGCGGGGTGGCGCCTTGGGACGGATGCTCGAGCGGTACATTCTGCGGGAGGTCGTCGCGAGCTGGCTCGCCGTGACGGGCGTCCTGCTCGCGATCATGGTCCCGTTCGAGATGGCGCGGGTGCTCTCGCGCGCGGCCGACAACCAGTACCCCCGCGACGTGGTCCTCGAGCTGATCGGCCTCGGCGCGGTGCACAACCTCAACGTCCTCGTGCCGATCGGGCTGCTGCTCGGCCTGGTGCTCGCGCTCGGCCAGCTGTACCACGACAGCGAGATCACGGCGACGCTCGCCTGCGGCGCGGGCCCCGGGCGCATCTACGCGCCGGTGGGCCTGCTTGCGATCGCGGTGACCGCGCTGCTCGTGTGGCTGTCGCTCGGTGTCGCGCCGCGGGCCATGGCACGCGTGCTCGAGCTGCGCCGCATCGCGTTCCAGGCGGGGCGGCTCGCGCCGGTCGCCCCGGGCCGGTTTCGCGCGTTCGGCGGCGGCAGCACGGTCGTCTACGCCGAGGCCGCGAATCCCGACGGCACACTCTCGAACGTCTTCGTGGAGCGCAACCGCGGCTCGGTCGCCGAGGTGGTGCTCGCCGCGCGCGCGCGCCACGTCATCGCACCCGACGGACAATCCCTCACGATCACGCTCTACGACGGGGAGCGCTTCGAGGGCAACCCGGGCGATGCGCAGTTCCGCATCATGGGCTTCACCGAGCACACGATCCCCGTGCAGCTGCCGCCGCCGGCGGTGCCGGTCACGGACGTGGACGCGACGCCGACGCGCGAGCTCGTCGGGTCGGGCGACCGGGAGCGGCAGGCCGAGCTGCAGTGGCGCCTCGCCCTGCCGGTGATGGCGGCGGTGCTCGCGCTCATCGCCGTGCCCTTGAGCCGGCTCAATCCGCGGCAAGGCCGCTACGCGCGCGTGTGGCTCGCGGTGCTGCTCTACCTGCTCTACTTGAACCTCGTCACGCTCGGGCGCAGCTGGATCGCGCGCGGCACGCTGCCGTCCGCGCTCGGGCTGTGGTGGACGCATGCGGCGATCATCCTTGCGGCGGCCGTGATGATCGGCGTGCCGGCCCTGCTCGCGCGGGCGCGCCACCGGGAAGCGGGCGCATGACCACCATCGACCGCTACATCGTGCGCGCCGTCCTCGCGATGAGCGGCCTCGTGATGGCGGTGCTGCTCGTCATCGCCGTGCTCTTCACCTTCATCGGCGAGCAGGCCGACATCGGGCAGGGCCGCTACACCGCGCTCGGCGCGTTCTCGTTCTCGCTCCTCAACCTGCCGCAGGAGGCCTGGGATCTCATGCCGATCGGGGCGCTGATCGGATCGCTCTTGGGGCTCGGGCAGCTCGCCCGCGGGAGCGAGCTCATCGTGCTCAGGGCGTCCGGCGTCTCGGTGGCGCGCATCGCGGGCTCGGTTCTCATCGCAGGCGTGGTGCTGCTCGCCGTGCAGGGGCTGCTCGGGGAGCTGCTCGCCTCGCCGCTGCAGCAGGCCGCCAGGCAGGAGAAGGCGCTCGCGCGGTTCGCGAACGCGAGCATCAGCGGCGGCAGCGCCTGGGTCCGCGACGGCGATCTGATCCTGAACGTGCAGGGGCTCGCCCCGCAGGGGCGCTCCGGGGGCATGCTGGTTTTTCGGCTCTCGCCCGACCATCACCTGATCGCGGTCGGCCGGGCCGCGCGCGCGCGCGCCGGCACGGACGGGCTCTGGCAGCTCTCGGGCTATCGGGAGTCGGGCTTCACGCAGGATGGGGTGAGCACCACACCCGCGGGCGACCGGACTCTCCCCTCGCACGTCACCGCGGAGTTCCTCGGCCTCGCCGCCGCTCAGCCCGCGGATCTCGACGCGCGGGCGCTGTGGACCGTCATTCAGTACGACCGCGCGAACGCGCTCGACTCGACCGCGTACGTGTTCGCCTTTTGGTCGCGCATCGCGCGCACGCTCGCGATCGTCTTTGCCGTGCTGCTCGCGATCCCCTTCGTGCTCGGCGCGCTGCGCACGGCGGCCGCCGGATCGCGCATGCTGGTCGGGCTCCTGATCGGCGTCGCGCTGTTCCTGCTACAGCGTCTCATCGAGACCGGCACGGTCGTCTTCGACCTCAACCGGATCGTGCTCGCGTGGCTGCCGACGCTGCTGCTCGCGGCCGTGACGCTCGTCCTGCTCGCCCGCGCCCGCTGAGGAGGGGCCGCCTACGGCGGCCCCTTCAGGATGCTGATGACGCGCGGCTCCATGAAGGACTTCAAGCCGAGCACGGAGTACTGGCGCCCGATCCCCGACTCCTTCGCGCCTCCGAACGGCACCGTCGCGAGCGTGGCGCGATGCTGGTTGACCCACGCGGTTCCGACCTCCAGGCGCGCGGCCACCGCGGCCGCGCGCTCGGTGTCGCGGCCCCAGACCGAGCCCGACAGCCCGTACCGCGTGTCGTTCGCGCGGCGAACCGCATCGTCGACGTCCCGATACTTGAGAATCGGCACGATCGGGCCGAACTGCTCCTCGCGCACGAGCCGGCTGCCCTCATCGATGTCCGCGACGAGCGTCGGCGGGAAGAAGTACCCCGGGCCTGCGGGCAGCACGCCGCCCGCGATGATCCGGGCGCCGCTGCGCAGGGTGTCCTCGAGCAGCCCGACGAGCCGATCGTACTGGGCCTTGTTCTGGATGGGGCCGAGCTCGACGCCGGGCTCGAGACCGCTGCCGACCTTCGCCCTGCGCGCCTCCGCGGCGAGCGCCTCGCAGAGCGCGTCGTGGATGCGCTCGTGGGCGTAGATGCGCTTCACGGCCATGCAGACCTGGCCGCTGTTGACGAACGCGGCGAAGAACAGCTTCGGCGCGATGCTCTTCGGATCCACGTCCTCGAGCACGATCGCGGCGTCGTTGCCCCCGAGCTCGAGCGTCACTCGCTTCAGCGTGCCTGCCGCGCTCGCCATGACCTTCTTGCCGCTCTCGACCGAGCCGGTGAAGGAGATCTTGTCGAGGCCCGCGTGCGCGGTCATCCCTTCACCGAGCTCATCGCCGCCCGCGAGCACGTTGAGCACGCCGCGCGGGAAGACGTCCTTCAGCAGCACGCCGAGCCTGAGCGTCGTGAGCGGCGTGTAGGGCGAGGGCTTCAGGATCGCCGCGTTGCCGGTGTAGAGCGCCGCGGTGAGCGGACCTGCCGCGAGGTTGATGGGAGCGTTCCACGGCGTGATGATGCCTGCGACGCCGAGCGGGTAGTACCGCAGCTCGATTCGGCGCGTCTCATCCTCGAGCAGCACCTCGGGCTCAATGGCGATCCGCGCCATCCCCTCCGCCTGCGTCGCGGCGCGAGTCACCTCGGCGCGCGACTGGGCGAGCGGCTTGCCCTGCTCGCGGGTGAGCAGCTCGGCGAGCTCGACCTCGCGGTCCTTGAGGACTTGCGCCATGCGC
>JASHTK010000114.1 GCA_030040575.1 Gammaproteobacteria bacterium | reverse complement strand
CGGCGCGCGGGTCCGCCGCGTCGTGCGGCCTTGCGGGCCGTGCCGGCGCGGGTCGGATCGCGTGACGATCTGCGTGCGGACATGGGTCCGGACCCTCAGCGGGGCAGGCCCATCCACTGCTCGAGCGGCTCGACTCGGTTGCGGCTCACCGAGAGCCGGGCGCCGCTCTTCAAGTGCACCGCGTAGTCCCCGCCCGGCTCACGGAGCAGCGCCTCGATGCGCTCGAGCCGCACGATCACCGAGCGGTGGATGCGAAAGAACCGCGACGGATCGAGCCGCTCCTCCAGGGTCTGCATGCGCTCGCGGATGACGTAGGTCTTGTCCCCGACGTGAATCTCCGCGTACGGCCCGCTCGCCGTGATGTACTCGATCGTGTCCACCGGCACGACCCGCACCTGGCCGCGCATCTCGACCGCGATCCGCTCGAGATAGGGGGTCCGGGGCGGCGGCGCGGGGCTGGACCCTGCGGCGCCCGGCCCTGCGGCGCCGGATCCACCTGCGGTGGCACCAGGCCCTGCGGCGGCGGTCCCTGCGGCGCGCATCTCGCTCTGCAACAGGTCCCGCAGCTGCTCGGTGAGCCGACCGACCTCATTGAGCTCGACGAGCCGCCTCGCGCGACGAAACGCCTGCTCGAACCGCTCGTCGTCGAAGGGCTTCACCAGATAGTCGACCGCGGCCACATCGAAGGCGTCGAGCGCATAGCGGTCGTAGGCCGTGACGAAGATCGTGGGCGGCATGTTCTCCGGTCCCACGGTGCGCACCACCTCGAGCCCGGTGCGTCCGGGCATCTGCACGTCGAGGAAGACGAGGTCGGGCTTCAGGGTGCGAATCGCCTCGATGGCGCTCTCGCCGTTCTCGGCGACGCCCGCGATCTCCACCCCCCCCTCCTTCCTCAGCAGGTCCTCCAGGCGCTGCCGCGCGAGCTCCTCATCGTCCGCGATGAGCACGCGCAGCGCCCGGGCGTCCGGCATGGGCTCAGGCTTCGGCCGCGACGGCCGCGATGCGGAGGTCTGCCTGGGTGTGGTAGGGAACGGAGACCTCTGCGACGAGCCCGCCGTCCTCGGCCGGCCGCAGCGTGAGGCTCTGGTCGGAGCCGTAGAGCTGGGCGAGCCGCAGGCGCGTGTTGCGCAGCCCGACCCCTTCCGTCGCCGGCGTCTTGCCGCCCGCGAGGCCGGGCCCGTTGTCGTGGACGGTGAGCACCACGCGCTCGCCGACGCGCTGCGCGCTGATCTCGATCCGCCCCGCGCCGACCGTCTTGCTCACCCCGTGCTTCACCGCGTTCTCGACGAGTGGCTGCAGGATGAGGTTCGGCACCAGCGCGGCGCTCGCCTCCGGATCGGCGTGCATCCGCACGTGCAGCCGCCCCTGGAAGCGAATCTGCATCACCTCGAGGTAGCGGTCGATGAAGGTGAGCTCGCGCTGCAGCGGCACCTCGGGCTCGTCGGCCTCATCGAGCGAAGTGCGCAGCAGCTCGGAGAGGCGCGCGATCATGCGGCGCACGCCCCGCGGGTCGCGCTCGACGAGGGCGGAGACCGCATTCAGCGTGTTGAACAGGAAGTGCGGATTGAGCTGAGTCCTCAGCGCGGAGAGCCGCGCGTCGGCGAGCTGCGCTTGCAGCTGCGCCGCCTGCGCCTTGAGATTGATCGCCTCCTCGCGCCGCACCCGGTAGTTGAGGAAGTAATTGCGCGCGAACCCTGCCGCGAGCACGGCGACGTAGACGATGAACTCGTTCATGAACCACAGCGACCGCAGCCGCGCGATGGCCTCGAGCTCGGGCGAGAGGGGCACCGGCGAGTAGTACAGCGCGTGGCGCACGTAGCTCGTCGCCATATCGACGCCGATGGCGAGCACGAGTCCCACCACGACGAACATGATGCGCGAGCCCCAGCCCGAGCGCTCGATCGTGAACCGGCTCGTGAGCTGGAAGATGGGGAGCGTGAGGAGCGCCCACAGGTACGAGTTCGCGAACGCGACGAGGACCGGCGAGGCCGGGATGATCGGACGCCACGGTCCGCGGGCGACGTGCGGCTCGATCAGGGAGTTCGCCGAGGTGAGGACGGCGATGAGGGTCCAGAAGCCGAGGATGAGCAGCAGCTCGGTGCGGGTGAGCGGCGCCCGCTCGGGGTAGGCCTCGGTCGCGGCTGCGGGAGTCGCGATCGAGCCGGCGCGCCGGTACGCGCCCACCTCCCCGGAAGCGGGAATCACCGAACCCGGAATGGTCGAGGCAGCGCCGGTCATCCCCCTAGCATAGGCGGGTGCCGCCTCACCCTGCAAAGCCGGCGTCGCGAGCGGCATCCCCGGCATGCCGAGATGCCCGGCGTGCGCCATGACCGGGCCCGAGGAGCCCGATGGGCCCAAGGGGCCCGAGGCGCCGAGGCGTCAGTTCCCCGCGGGCACGATCGTCGGCACCTCCGCCGTCGGATCGTAGATGCGCGTCACGCTGAGCCGCCGCACCTGCCCTTCGCTCCCGATGTCGATCGTCTCGATCAACCGTTTGCCGTCATCCGACAGCCGGAACTTCTCGGTGACGCTCGGGCCGACCTGCGGCCGGATCTCGATGCAGTAGGCCTTGCCCTTCCAGCCGGTCCGCTGATCGGCCACGCCGCTCGGAACGGAAACGACGCTCTGCTCTCCGGGCACGTAGCTGTCGGTCGTATCGCCGTTCCACACGACGAACTCATCCGGCCGCTGCTCGATCTTGAGGTAATCCCCGCCGCTCAGCATCAATCGCTGCAGCGAGGTATCGATCGGGTACCCCGAGCTCTCCTCGTCCTGCGGCTCCGCCTGGTCCGACCGATGGCGGCGGCCCGAGCCGCCCCCGGAGCCCGACCCGCTGTCCCCTCCCGAGCCGCTATCCCCGCCAGGCGGGGGACCGACCCCGGTGTCCTCACCGGATGACGAAGGTCTCCCGCGCTGGCTGCGGACCAGATGCTGCAGCGCGGAACGGGTATTGGTGCTGAGCTCGGGGTCGAGCTTCCACGTCCCCGCAAGCAGGATCCCCGGGGGCGCCTGATCGGAGAGGCCCGCGCAGCCGGCGAGACCGAGGACGGTGCTCGCGGCGAGGCTCATCGCGACGCTCGCAATTGGGCGCGCACTTGAGAGCCGGCCCGGCGTCTCCCCTGCAGATCGCATCGTGGGTTCTCTCGTGGATGACATCGAAGGTGAGTGTGTCGTTGCAGTGTAGCGCTCCCCGCAGGTCCTGCTCCACGGCATCGAGCGGTCCGCGGGATGCGCGAGGTCACCCCTGGCGCATGGGGCCCCCTCACCAGAACGCCGCCATGCGCCGGGCGTTGACCGCCCGGATCCGCGCGCCGGGCCGCTACTTCAAGGAGACGACGAGCTTCGCCGAGTGGCTGCGCCAGTTGATCGGAATCACGAACGAGCGCGCTCCGGGAATCACGGGCGGATCGCTGCGCTCTCCGGTGAGCACGCTCGGCACCGAGATCACGAAGTCGTTGCCGAAGTCCCGCCGGGCGTTGCCGGAGATCGTGTTCGCCACCTCGCCCACGAGGTCGCGCATGTTCTCGTGGCTGAAGTCGTTCTCCTGCATCTTCATGAGGAGCACCGTGAGCATGGCCTTCGGCGCCGTGAAGTAGACGATTCCCTCGCGGCGTCCCGAGATGCTGATGACGCCGGTGTACTCGTGCACGGTCGGGATCCCCTCCGTCACGAGGTACGGGGAGCCGACCGTCGCGGGCTGCTGGGCGGCCACCTCGAAGTAGTGCGTCGTCCCCTCGACGAAGGTCTTCAGCTCTTGTTCCTGCAGCATCTCAGCGCTTCCCCGTGTGTCCGCGAGCGAGCCCGCTAGCGTCCCCGGATGAGCTCGGCGATCGCATCGTTCAGCTGGCGATCGGTGAAGGGCTTGTTGAGGAAGCCGTTTGCGCCTTTCTCCATCGCATCGATCGCCGTCGCCTTGTCCGCGAGCGCGGAGATCACGAGGATCCGCACCTCCGGATTCAGGCCCACGAGCTTCTCGATGCACTCGATGCCGTCCATCTGCGGCATCGTGAGATCCATCGTGACCAGGTCGGGCCGGGTCCTCGCGAACAGCTCGAGCGCCTCGACGCCGTTTGCGGCGGCGCCGACCACTTCGAGATCCTCGAGCTGCTGGGATCGCTCGATCCGCCGCCGCATGACGTTCGAGTCATCGACGATGAGCAGGCGGAAGGCGCGCCTGGCGCCGTTCGCCGCACCCCCGTTCGCCGCGCTCATGCCTCGCCTCCCTGATCCCGCCGGGCCGACCGCGCCGCCGGCCTCAGGCGACGGCCGAGCTTGCCGATGCGGCGGCCGCCGGCAGCGAGATCTTGAAGCGGGTGAACTTGCCCGGACTCGTGCTCACCCCGATCTTGCCTCCGAGCGCGTAGATGGTGCGCGCCACCACGTCCATCCCGACGCCGCGCCCGGCGTCCAGGGACACCTCGTCCTGTGTGGAGAAGCCGGGGCGGAAGATGAGCGCCATGGCCGCACGGCTGTCCATGCCGTCCGCCTCCTCCTGCGAGACGAGCTGCTTGCGGACCGCGACGGCCTTCAGCTGCTCGGGCAGGATGCCGCCGCCGTCGTCCTCGAAGGTGAGCTCGTATCCCTCGGACTTCTTGCGGAACTCCGCCCGCACCAATCCGGTCGCGTCCTTCTGATGCGTGCGGCGCACCTCGGCCGCCTCGATGCCGTGCACCGCGGAGTTGCGCAGCATCTGGATCAGCACGTCCTGGACGGTGCTCGTGTAGGCGACGGGGACCTCGGCGAGCCCCTTCAAGACGAGCTTGAACTTCTTGCGGTGATCGCTCGCGAGCCGCGAGGCGAGCTGCTGCAGCGTCTGGGAGACTTCCTCCGCGCGCCGGG
>JASHTK010000113.1 GCA_030040575.1 Gammaproteobacteria bacterium | reverse complement strand
GCCTACCCCGAGGAGGAGGCCGAGGAGCTCGCGCTCATCTACCAGGCGCGGGGCATCGGCATCGAGCAGGCGCGCGCGATGAGCCGCGCGCTCCTCGCAAAGCCCGAGCAAGCGCTCGATGTGCTCTCCCGCGAGGAGCTCGGTCTCAATCCCGACGACCTCGGCTCCCCGTGGAGCGCCGCGGCCCTCTCGTTCCTGTCGTTCGGCGTCGGGGCGGCCGTGCCCCTTCTGCCCTTCGTGTCGGGCCTCACGGGCGGCGAGGGAATCGGCGCGGCGGCGGCGGCAACCCTCGTCGCGCTGTTTGCGGTCGGCATGACGCTGAGCCTGTTCACGGGCCGCTCGGCCTGGCGCGGAGCGCTGCGCATGGTCCTCATCGGCGGGGGCGCCGGGGTCGTGAGCTTCGGCGTCGGGCGGCTGCTCGGCACGGTGCTGCGCTAGGGGCCTCGCGGCCCACCGCGCCGCCGAGCCCGCCCGCCGAGGCCGCTGCCGAGCCCGCCGCCCGGGGACGGCTCGCCCGAGCAGCCGTTGAAAATCGAGCACGGGGTCCCCACTGTAGCCCTCGGCGCGCGGGATCGGTAAAGTGTCGCTCGGGCCCGAACCGGGCTGCGCACGGCCGGTCCAAGCTCTCGTTAGGGGTACTTTCGGCACGGGATTTGCCCATGAAGCGCATCGCGTTACTCGTCGCCACCAACCTGGCGATCCTGCTCGTCCTCTCCCTCATCGTGCGGCTCTTGGGGCTCGACGCCTATCTCGCGCGGGCCGGAACGAATCTCGGCGCGCTGCTCGTGTTCGCCGCGATCTTCGGCTTCGGCGGATCGTTCATCTCCCTCGCCATCTCCAAGTGGATGGCGAAGCGCGCCATGGGCGTGCGGGTCATCGAGCAGCCGACGAGCCCGAGCGAGCAATGGCTCGTCGCGACCGTCCGCTCCCTCGCGCAGTCCGCCGGCATCGGCATGCCGGAGGTCGGCGTATTCCAATCGCCGGCGCCGAACGCCTTCGCGACCGGTCCGCGGCGCGACAGCGCGCTCGTCGCCGTGAGCACGGGACTGCTGCAGCGGATGAACGAGGATGAGGTGCGGGCCGTTCTCGGCCACGAGGTGACGCACGTCGCGAACGGCGACATGGTCACCCTCACGCTCATCCAGGGTGTCCTCAACACCTTCGTGATCTTCCTCTCGTACATCATCGGCAACATCGTGGACCGCGCCGTGCTTGGCAACCGGCAGGGACGCGGACTCGCCTACACGGCGACGGTGTTCGTGAGCCAGCTCGTGCTCGGGATCCTCGCGAGCATCATCGTGATGGCCTTCTCGCGCATGCGGGAGTTTCGCGCCGACCGCGGAGGCGCGCGGCTCGCGGGGCGCGAGAACATGATCGCGGCGCTCGAGAGGCTCAAGGCCGCGCACGAGCCCCTGCCCTCCTCGCAGTTCGCCGCGTTCGGCATCTCGGGCGGCGGCCGCGGCCCGATGCGGCTGTTCCTCAGCCACCCGCCGCTCGATGAGCGCATCGCCGCCCTGCGCGCGGCGGCGTAAGTCCACGCGCGGCGCGCGCTTCAGGCTGCGACCTCACCGACGTTGCAGAGCATCGCCGATCAACTGCGGGAGAGGCTCGGCGAGAACGCCGTGCTCACCGCGCCGGGCGACCTCGCTCCCTATCTCACCGACCATCGCGGCCTCTACCACGGGCGCGCCTGCGCCGTCGTGCTGCCGCGCTCCGTCGAGCAGGTCGCGCGCGTCCTCGCGCTGTGCAACGACCGGCGGATCGGGGTGGTGCCCCACGGAGGCAACACGAGCTATTGCGGGGGCGCGACGCCCGATGAGTCGGGCCGCCAGATCGTGCTCGCGCTCGCGCGGCTCGATCAGGTCCGCGCCGTCGATGCCGCGGGCTTCACGCTCATCGCCGAGGCCGGCTGCGTGCTCGAGAGAGTGCAGCGCGCGGCGGATGAGGTCGGGCGACTCTTCCCGTTGAGCCTCGGCTCCGAGGGCAGCTGCCAGATCGGCGGGAATCTCGCGACGAACGCGGGGGGGACTCAGGTGCTGCGCTACGGGATGATGCGCGACCTCGTGCTCGGGCTCGAGGTGGTCCTCGCGGACGGCCGCGTGCTCTCGAGCCTCACTCCCCTGCGCAAGGACAACAGCGGCTACGATCTGAAGCAGCTGTTTCTCGGTTCCGAGGGCACGCTCGGCGTCATCACCGCCGCGAGCCTGAAGCTGTACCCCAAGGTGCGGAACGTCGCGACGGCGTTCGTCGCCGTCCCGGACGTGCAGGCGGCCGTGGACCTGCTCGGCGAGCTGCGCGAGCAGGGCGCCGATCGGGTGAGCTCGTTCGAGCTGCTTCCGCGCATCGCGGTCGATCTTGCGATCCGCCACATTCCGGGCGTCGCCGACCCCCTGGGCGGACCGCATCCGTGGTACGTCCTGTGCGAGCTCGGGTCCTCGCGCGCCGAGGAGCCGCTCGGCGAGGTGCTCGAGGCGGCGCTCGCCACGGCGCTCGAGCGCGGGCAAGTGCGCGATGCGGCGCTCGCTCAGAGCGAGCGCGAGCGCGAGGCGCTCTGGCGGCTGCGCGAGAGCGTTCCGGAGGCGCAGCGCCGCGACGGGGCGAGCCTCAAGCACGACATCTCCGTGCCGGTCGCGAGCCTTCCGCAGTTTGTGCGCGAGGGGTCCGAATGGGTGCGCGAGCACGTGCCGGATGGCCGGCTGGTGGCGTACGGTCACGTCGGCGACGGCAATCTGCATTTCAATCTCAACCAGGCCCCGGGAGCCGATCCCGCCGCGTTCCTCGCGCGCGCGGAGCCGGTGATGCGCGCGATCCACGACCTCGCGAGGGCCTTCGGGGGCAGCTTCAG
>JASHTK010000112.1 GCA_030040575.1 Gammaproteobacteria bacterium | reverse complement strand
GTGCCTCCATGAGCGCCGAGCGGCACGAGACGCAGACCGCGATCCACCGCCAGGTCGCCGCGGCGCGCGCCGGCAAGGAGCCGCGCGTCGCGGCGCGGATGTTCTCGGGCTGGGTCCTGCTCGGCGAGCACCAGTTCGTGCGCGGCTACGCCCTCCTGCTGCCGGACCCGGTGGTGCCCTCCCTCAACTCGCTCAGCAACCAGGAGCGCACCCAGTTCCTAAGCGACATGGCGCGCCTCGGCGATGCGCTGCTCAAGCTCACCGGCGCCGCGCGCATCAACTATGCGATCTTGGGCAATGCGGAGCCGGCGCTGCACGCGCACGTCATCCCGCGGTATGCCGACGAGCCCGAGCGGCTGCGCACGACGCATCCGTGGGCGTACGACTGGGCCGCGGCTCCCGCATTCGATCGCGCGGTTCACGGACCGCTCGCCGAGAGCTTGCGCGCGGAGTTGACGCGCATGGGCGTCGCGAAGCCGATGCGTTTCGATCCCGGCGCGAACTCCGGCGGCTGAAGTGCTCGCCCTGAGCGGGGTGTCCCGCAGCTTCCGCGAGGGCGGACGCGCGCACCGCGTGCTCGACGGCCTCGACCTGGCGGTCGCGACCGCCGAGGCGGTCGCGATCACCGGCCGCAGCGGCTCGGGCAAGTCAACGCTGCTCAACCTCCTGAGCGGCATCGAGCGGCCCGACTCCGGCAGGATCGAGCTCGACGGACGCGACATCGGCGCGCTCGGGGAGCCCGCGCGCACGCAGTTCCGCCGCGCGCACGTCGGCTTCGTCTACCAGTTCTTCAATCTCGTCCCGACGCTCGATGTGGAGGAGAACGTGCGCCTGCCGCTCGAGTTGAACGGCGTGCGCGGCGCGGAGGCGCGGCGGCGCAGCGCCGCCATGCTGCAGAGGGTCGGGCTCGGCGATCGGCTCGGCAGCGCGGTCGATGCGCTCTCGGGCGGCGAGCAGCAGCGCGTCGCGATCGCGCGGGCGCTCGTGCACGAGCCCTCGTTCGTGCTGGCGGACGAGCCGACGGGCAACCTCGATGAGGCGACGGCGACCGAGACCATCGCGCTCCTCAGCACCCTCGTGCGCTCGCGCGGGGCGACGCTCGTGATGGTGACGCACGACCTCGCGCTTGCCGCGACGGCGGATCGGATTCTCGAGCTGCGCGACGGACGGCTGCGTCCGCGCTCATGAGCACGCTCTCGGCCGCGAGCGCCCGGCATCTGCTGCGCCACCCTGCGCAACTCGTGCTCGCGCTTGTCGGCCTCGCGCTCGGCGTCGCGACCATCACGGCCGTCGATGTCGCGACGGCGAGCGCGAGCCGAGCGTTCGAGCTGTCCGTCGCGGCCGTGAGCGGGCCCGCGACGCACGAGATCGCAGGCGGGCCGCAAGGCATCGACGAGCGGCTGTACGCGCGGCTCGTCGCCGCGTACCCGAGCCTCGAGCTCGCTCCCGTCGTCGAAGGCTACGTCACCGTGCGGGACGAGGCGCTGCAGCTCGTGGGGCTCGATCCCCTGGCGGAGGCGAATTTCCTCGAGCCGCCCTCGATGGGCGAGCGCGCGACGGCTGCCGCGCCCGGCAGCGCGCTCGCCGATCCGGCCGTGGGGCTCGCGCGCTGGCTCACCGAGCCGGGCGCCGTCGTCCTCACCGAGAGCACCGCCGACCGGCTCGCTCTGCCGCTCAATGGCCGCTTCGTGCTGCAGATCGATGGACGGCCGCACGAGGCGGTACTGATCGGGCGCGACTCCGGCTCCGAGGCCGGCCGCGAGACGCTCCTCGCGACCGACATCGCCCAGGCGCAGGAATGGCTCGGGCTCGTCGGGCGGTTGTCGCGGATCGAGATCAGAGCTCCGCCCGGAGCGGCCGCGGAGGGCGAGATCGCCCGGCTCGCCGCGCAGCTGCCGCCGGGCGTTGAGCTCGAGCCCGCGCAACAGCGCTCCCAAACGAGCCTCGAGATGACGCGAGCCTTCACCACGGACCTGAAGGCGATGAGCCTGCTCGCGCTGCTCGTCGGGCTGTTCCTCATCTACGGCGCGGTGAGCTTCGCCGTGCTGCAGCGGCGCAAGACCTTCGCCGTGCTGCGCGCGCTCGGCGCGACGAGGCTCGACGTCCTGCGCATCGTGCTGGCGGAGGCGGCGGCTCTCGGTGTCGTCGGCGCCCTTCTCGGACTCGCCGCCGGAGTCGGCGTCGGGCGCGGCCTCATCGCGCTCGTCTCGCGCACCCTCAACGACCTGTACTTCGTCGTCGCCGTGAGCACCGTCACTCTCCCGAAGAGCGCCGCGCTCGAAGCCGTCGGCGCGGGCCTGCTTACCGCGCTCGTCGGTGCGCTGCTGCCCGCCTGGGAGGCGTCCCACGTCGCGCCGCAGCTCGGGCTCAAGCGCTCGGCGCTCGAGGCACGCGCCGTTCGGCTGTCGCGCAGCCTGCTCATCGGGAGCGTCGCGCTCGCCATCGCCGCCGGGGCGATCGTCGCGGCATCGAGTCGGAGCCTGCTCGCCGCCTTCGCCGCCCTGTTCTTGCTGCTGCTCAGCGTTGCGGCCTGCACGCCCGGGCTGCTCGCGGGATCCGCACGTCTGCTCGCGCGCTCGCTGCATCGGGCGAGCCCGCTCGGGCGGATCGCGCTCGGCAGCGTCGCGGCCTCGCTGAGTCGCACGGGAGTGGCCGTCGCCGCGCTCGCGCTCGCCGTCGCGGCCATGATCGGCGTGTCCGTGATGGTCGAGAGCTTCCGCGAGTCGCTCGACGACTGGCTCGGCCGCACGATGAGCGCGGACCTCTATGTGTCCGCGCCGGGTCCGGGGTTCGACCGGCCGGAGCGCCGCCTCGACCCTCGAGTCGTCGCGGCGCTCCTGGCGGTCCGCGGAGTCGCGAGCGCCAATGCGGGTCGCGCGGTGACCGTGAGCTCCCCGCGCGGGCCGGTGAGTCTCGATGCCGTGACGCTCGCGCCGCGGGGCTACGACGCCGTCCAGTTGACGGAGCGCGAGGCCCAGGCATGGGCCGCCTTCGAGCGCGGCGCCGTCCTCGTGGCCGAGCCGCTCGCCTGGCGCTGGCGGCTGCACCCGGGCGATCGGCTGACGCTCGTCACGGCCTCGGGCCCGCGATCCTTCGAGGTGGCGGGAATTTATCGCGATTACGGGGGCGACGGCGTGCTGATCGACCGCGGCGTCTATCGTCGCTCGTGGGGCGACGACGCGGTGAGCTCGCTGGGCCTTTATCTTGATCCGGGCGTCGCCTCCGGCAAGATCATCCCGGCGTTGTACGCGGCCGCCGCGGGCCGCCAGGCGCTGCTCATCGGCTCGAACGCGGGCGTGCGAGCGCTCTCGATGAGCATCTTCGACCGCACGTTCGCCATCACGCGCGTGCTCGACTGGCTCGCGGCGGGCGTCGCCGCCATCGGGCTCGTGGGGAGCCTGCTCGCCTGGCAGCTCGAGCGCTCGCGCGAGCTCGGGATCCTGCGCTCGCTCGGATTGACGCCACGCGGCGCCGCGGTGCTGATCGAGGCGCAGACCGCCTTCATGGGGCTCGTCGCCCTCGTCGCGGCCCTCCCGGCCGGCCTCGCCGCGGCGAAGCTGCTCGTGACGGTCGTCAATCGCCGCGCGTTCGGGTGGCAGATCGACTTTCACCTGCACGGCATGCAGCTCGTCGATGCCCTGCGGCTCGCGCTCCTCGCGGCCCTCCTCGCGGGCCTTTACCCCGCGTGGCGGACGGGCCGAGCGCCGATCGCCGCGGACATCCGCGAGGAATGAGCATGGCGCGGGCGTGGCTTCTCGCGGGGCTCGTGCTGCTCGCCGCCTGCGGGGCACGCGACCACTCCGATCGCGAGGCAGGGAGCCGCGGTGCGGGCGCACCGCTCGACCTCCTCAGCGGAGGCGCCCCCGAGCCGGGTTTCGCGCGCGCTCTTGCGGTGCGGCCGTTCGAGTTTCCGCTCGATCACGGCCCGCACCCGGCGTACCGCGAGGAGTGGTGGTACTTCACCGGGCACCTGCGGGCGCCGAGTGGCGCGCGATTCGGGTTCGAGCTCACGTTCTTTCGGGTCGGCGTCGCTCCGCCCGCGGCCGCCGAGGCCTCACCCGGGTCACGGGATGCCGGTGCTGGCGCCGCCCGAACACCGGAGGCGCAGTCGAGCTGGCGCGCGCGGCAGTTCTACGTCGCGCATTTCGCGATCACCGACGCGGGGCGCGGGGCATTTCACTCGACTCAGCGATTCGCACGCGACGCGCTCGGACTCGCGGGCGCACGAGCCACGCCGTTCCGGGTGTGGCTCGGCGGCTGGTCCGTGGCGGCCGATGCCCCCGGGGTCTGGAGTCTGCGCGCCGCCGATCCGGCGTACGCCTTGTCGCTCGAGCTTCGGCCGCTCTCGCCGCCGGTGCTGAACGGAGACCGCGGCCTCAGCGTCAAATCGGACGCGCCGGGCTCGGCGAGCTATTACTACTCCATCCCGCGACTCCAGGCGCGCGGCCGTCTCGCTCGCGCCGAGGACGCGATGCAGGTGAGCGGCACCGCCTGGCTCGACCGGGAGTGGGGTGGCGGATCGCTCGGGCCCCATGAGCAGGGCTGGGACTGGTTCGGGCTGCAGCTCGACGACGGCAGCGCGCTCCTGTTCTACGCACTCAGAGATCTCGACGGCTCGCGCGACCCCCACAGCGCAGGCACCTGGATCGCGCCGGACGGCGGCACCCGCGCCCTCTCGAGCGCCGATGTGCGAGTCGACGTCCTCGATCACTGGGTAAGTCCCCGCGGCGGAGTCTATCCCTCGCGCTGGAGATTGCGCGTGAGCTCGCTCGCGCTCGACATCGAGGCGACCCCCGTGCTCGCGGATCAAGAGCTCGACACCACGCCGCGGTACTGGGAAGGCGAGACGCGCGTCGCGGGCATGCGCGACGGTCGCGCCGTGACAGGGCAGGGCTACGTCGAGCTCGTCGGATACGCGCAGCCCTGAGCGGCTCAGCTTGCAAGCGCGCAGAGCCAGGCGAGCGTCACCGAGCCGAGCGCGAGCGCGCCCGCGAGCCACTGGGGAACCCGCTCGAGCCCGCGCTCGATGCGCGGCGCCGCCGCCGCGGCGCCGAGCGCCACACCGACGGCGAATCCGGCGAGGTGCGCGAACACATCGGTGTTGGCCCCGGCGGTGCCGAGCCAGCCGAGCAGCACGACGCCGGCGACGAGCGGACTCCAGGCGACGGCCCAGTGCTGCGCGAGCCGCCGGCGCTGCCGCCAAGAGTACGCCGCGAGCAGCCCGAGCGCGGTGAAGACTGCGGTCGAGGCGCCGGCGGCGCGGTAAGGGGCTGCGGCGAGCGATCCCTCGAGCAGATCGGCGCAGGCGCCGCCGTTCACGATGAGCGCCCACGCGATGCCGGGTCCGAGCAGCCGGCCAGCGAGGTAGCCGAACCAGACGCCGACGCCGAGATTCGCGGCGAGGTGATCCGGACCGTAGTGCAGCGTGAGCGCCGTCCAGGCCCGCCACCACTCGCCGTCCCGCACGGCTCCCGCATCGAGCTCGCCCACGTCGAAGGCGTCGAGGCGTCCGATGCCGCTGTTGACGCCATACGCGACGGCGATCAGCGTGCCGGCGTAGAGCGCGCACCCGGCCCACGCGTGGGGGTGCAGGCGCGCAGGCGGCAGGACGGCCGGCCGCGCCGGCAGGCGAGCCTCTCTTTGGTACTCGAGCAGGTGCGAGCGGGCTGCCGCAGCGACATGCGGATCGACGAGCAGCACGTAGTGCCCGCCCGCGCGATCGAGCTCACTCTGGACGCCGACCGCGGTGAGCATGAACGCGCGCTCCTCGCAGTCCGCTCTGCCTGTGGAGCGATACACCTCGACCGCCTCGGTGAGCATGCGCCCAATGTAGCGCGTCCGCGGCGAACAGTGCTTCAATCGGCACCCATGGACCCGAGCTGGCTCGAGCGGGCGAAGCGCCTGCAGGCGATTGCGCAGACCGGCCTCACGTTCGTCCGGGACCCCTACGACCGCGAGCGATACGAGGCGGTGCGGGACATCGCGGCGGCGATGATCGCCGAGGGCGCCGGGGGAGAGCCCCGGGCGCTCGCGGCACTGCTCGCGGCCGAGACGGGCTACGCGACGCCGAAGGTCGACGTGCGCGCGGCCGTGTTCCGCGATGAGCGCATCCTGCTCGTGAAGGAGCGCTCCGACGGCTTGTGGACCCTGCCGGGCGGTTGGGCGGACGTGGGCGAGAGCCCGAGGGCGGCGGTCGAGCGGGAGGCCCTCGAGGAGTCCGGCTACGCGGTGCGCGCCGTGAAGCTCGCGGCCGTCTACGACCGCAACCTTCACGAGCACACGCCGCACCTCTTTCACATCTGGAAGCTGTTCTTCGTGTGCGAGCTCGTCTCCGGCGCGCCGCGCCCGAGCCTCGAGACCGAGGCGGTCGACTGCTTCGCGCTCGATGCGCTGCCGGCGCTTTCCACCGGGCGCGTGACGGCGCGTCAGATCGCGCAGATGCTCGAGCATCACCGGCATCGCGAGTGGCCGACGAGCTTTGATTGAAGCCCCGGCCGAGTGGACGCGAACCGGGACTCCAGGCACCATTTGCGCATGCTGAAGGCGAAGCGCAAGGTTGCGGCCCGGGCGCGGCGGGCTCCGCCCCGGGGGCAGCCGCGGCGGCCGAGCGCACCTCCGAACCCGTGGACCAACTTGAGCCTCGAGGGCGAGACGCTGCACATCGGCCAGTTCCTCACGTTTCAAATCATCCGGCTCGCGAACGCGGCCAAGGCGAACGTGACCCGCAGGTATCTCGCCGATTTCGGCCTGAGCGTTCCGGAGTGGCGGCTCCTCGCGATGACCGTTCGCTTCGAGCCGGTGCGCTTCGCGGAGCTCGTCGCGAACAGCAGCATCGACAAGGGGCAGGCAAGCCGCACCTTGCACGTGCTCACCCAGCGCGGCCTGATCCTCGCGCAGACGCTCGGCGGCGGCGCGCGGCGCACGCGCGACAGCGGCGCGCCGGTCATCCTCACGGTGACGCCGAAGGGACGCAGGCTCTACGCGACGCTGCTTCCGGTCGCCCAGCGCAACCAGGCGCGCCTGCTGCATCTGCTCACGCGCGAGGAGCGCAAGACGCTCTACGTCGCTCTCAACAAGCTGTTCGCCGCGATCGGCGATCTGGACGTGCTCACCTAGCCGGGAGATGCTGGATGCCGCCCCGGGTATTGCCGGCGGGCGTATCGAGCGCGAGCCTCGCGCGCGCGCTCGGGCAGCTGCGCGATGCGGTCGGGGCGAGCTACGTGCTCACCGAGCCCGGGGCGCTCGTGCCCTACGGCAAGATCATGCTGCCCGCCCCGGAGGACGACCATGCGCCCTGCGGCGCGGTGCTCCCCGCCTCGCGCGAGCAGGTGCAGGCGGTGCTCGCCGTGTGCAACCGGTACCGCATCCCGCTCTGGCCGATCTCGACGGGGCGCAACCTCGGGTACGGCTCGGCCGCCCCGGCGACGCGCGGCCAGCTGATTCTCGACCTGAAGCGCATGGACCGGATCCTCGCGGTCGATCCGGTGCTCTGCACCGCCCTCGTCGAGCCGGGCGTCACCTACCAGCAGCTGCAACAGTACCTGAAGGACCACGACATTCCGCTGTGGCTCGATTTTCCGGGCGACGGGCCGCTCGTCGGACCGGTCGGCAACACGCTCGAGCGCGGCACCGGCAGCACCCCGTACGGCGATCACTTCGCGCAGGCCTGCGGGATGGAGGTGGTCCTCGCCGACGGGCGCGTGCTCAGAACCGGCATGGGATCGCTCCCCGGGAGCTCCTCGTGGCAGGCCTTCAAGTACGGCTACGGACCGTACCTCGACGGGCTCTTTACGCAGTCGAACTTCGGAGTCGTCACCCAGCTCGGTCTGTGGCTCATGCCGGCACCCGCGGCGTACCGGACGCTGCTCGTGCGGTACTGGGACGATCAGGGTCTCGCCGCGGCGGTGGAGGCCGCGCGCCCGCTCAAGCTGAGCGGAGTCATCGCCAATCCCTGCCGGCTCACGAATGCGGCGCTCATGCTCACCGCCTCCGTGCGGCGCGCCGAGCTCTACCAGGGCGGCGGCGCGGTGCCGCAGGAGCTCATCCTCGCGGCCGCGCGCCAGCAGGGGATCGCGCCCTGGAGCCTCACCTTCACGCTCTATGGAACGCCGGAGCAGGTCGGGGCGAGCCTCGACATCGTGATCGACGCCTTCGAGTCCTCGGGCGGGCAGGTGGTCTCCGACTATCACGACGGGTCGCAGGCGAACGAGCTCAGCTTGAGCGCCTTCAGCCTGCTCAACTGGGTCGGGGGCGGTGGCCTTGCGTGGCTCACGCCGGTGTCTCCGGCGCGTGGGGCCGATGCCATCCGCCAGCGCGACCTCGCGCGGACCGTTCTCGCGATGCACGGTCTCGACTATCTCGCCGCCCCGACCGTCTACGGCCGCGACCTGCATCACCTGACGGCGGTCGTGTTCGACCGCACCGATCCGCGGCAGAC
>JASHTK010000111.1 GCA_030040575.1 Gammaproteobacteria bacterium | reverse complement strand
GAAGGAGATCCTCCAGAAGCGCGTGAGCGTCGAGGACGCGCTCGGCGCGGTGGACGAATGCGGTGCGCCGATCGTCTCCATCCCGGGCGGGGAGCCGCTGATCCACAAGGAGATGCCGCAGATCGTGGCGGGCATCGTCGCGCGCAAGAAGTTCGTCTATCTCTGCACGAACGCCATCCTGCTCGCGAAGCACATCGACGATTACCGGCCGTCGCCCTACCTCACCTTCTCGATCCATCTCGATGGCAACCGCGAGCGTCACGACCTGTCCGTCTGCCAGGAGGGCGTCTACGACAAGGCGGTCGCCGCGATCCGCCTCGCCCTCGCCAGGGGATTTCGCGTGACCGTCAACTGCACGCTCTTCAACGGGGAGGATCCGCAGGAGGTCGCCGAGTTCTTCGACACCGCGATGAGCCTCGGCGTCGAGGGCATCACGGTCTCCCCCGGGTACAGCTACTCGCACGCGCCGCGCCAGGACGTGTTCCTCGAGCGCAGCGCGAGCAAGCGGCTGTTCCGCGAGATCTTCAAGCACCGCAAGGGCCGCAAGGCCCGCTGGCAGTTCAATCAGTCCTCGCTGTTCCTCGACTTCCTCGCGGGCAACCAGGCCTACCAGTGCACACCCTGGAGCAACCCGACGTACAACATCTTCGGGTGGCAGCGGCCGTGTTACCTGCTCTCCGACGAGGGTCACGCCCCGAGCTTCCGCTCGCTCATGGAGGAGACCGAGTGGGAGCGGTACGGCGTCGGACGCAATCCCCGCTGCAACAACTGCATGGCCCACTGCGGCTTCGAGGGCACCGCCGTGGACGACACCTTCGCCCACCCGCTGAAGGCGCTCGCGGTCTCCCTGCGCGGCCCGCGCACCCGCGGCCCGATGGCGCCCGAGCTGCCGATCCTCTACGGGGCGGGCGATGCCGCGCCAAGACCGGGCCACACCGTGAGCGTGCCGGTGAGCTCGGTGAAGACCGCGCGACGCGCGCAGCATGCGGCGCAGGACGGACCGGCGGAGGAGCCGGGGAGCGAGACGGCAGCGAGACCCCAGTGAGCGGCGCCTCCTCGCTCGGAGCGGCGGCGTGAACGACGTGGCGGACGTCCGAGTCGCTCAACGCGAGACGGATGCGTTTCGGGCCCAGCTCGAGGCCTGGCAGGCGCGCATGGAGCAGGCGCTCGCCCAGCGGCTGCCGGACTCGGCGACCGTGCCGGGACGCCTGCACGATGCCATGCGGTACAGCGTGCTCGGCGGAGGCAAGCGCGTGCGCCCCGCCCTGGTGTTCGCCACCGCGCGCACGCTCGGACTCACCGAGGATGAGGTCGAGGCGGCGGCGTGCGCCATCGAGCTCGTTCACGTCTACTCGCTCGTCCACGATGATCTTCCCGCGATGGACAACGACGACCTGCGGCGCGGCCGGCCGACCTGCCACAAGGCGTACGACGAGGCGACGGCGATCCTCGTCGGCGACGGATTGCAGCCGCTCGCGTTCGAGCTGCTCGCCGTCGATCCGGCCCTGCCGGCCTCCCCCGAGATTCGCCTGCGCCTCATCGCGCTGCTCGCCGAGGCGAGCGGCAGCCTCGGCATGGCGGGCGGCCAGGCGATCGATCTCGAGGTGCAGGGCAAGCGGCTCGATATCGCCGCGGTGCAGGACATGCACTCCCGCAAGACCGGGGCGCTGATCCGCGCCGCGGTTGCCATGGCGGCCGCATGCGTGCCGACGCTCGAGCCGCGGCTGCACGCGGGCTTGAGGAGTTTCGCGGCGGCGATCGGACTTGCGTTCCAGATTCAAGACGATCTGCTCGATGTGCTCGGCGATTCCTCGACGCTCGGCAAGGCGACGGGGGCGGATCGGGAGCGCGCGAAGCCGACGTACCCCGCGGTGCTCGGCATCCCCGCCTCGCAGGCGCAGGTGAGCCGGCTGCACGCCGAGGCGCTCGACGCCCTCGAGCCGTTCGGCCGGCGCGCCGAGCCGCTGAGGCTCCTCGCGAACTGGCTGCTGTCGCGCCGTTACTGAGCGGCGTCCGCCAAGCCTCACTGCAAGCGGAGCCGCGCGCGCCATGGACACCTTCCCGCTGCTCTCGACGATTGACACGCCTAGGGATTTGCGGCGGCTGCCGGCGGGCAAGCTCGGGCAGCTGGCCGGGGAGCTCAGGGAGTACCTGGTGCAGACGGTGAGCACGCGCGGGGGGCACTTTGCTGCCGGGCTGGGGACGGTGGAGCTGACGATCGCCCTGCATTACATCTACGACACCCCGCACGACCGGGTGGTGTGGGACGTGGGCCACCAGGCCTACCCTCACAAGGTGCTGACCGGGCGGCGCCAGCGCCTGCACACGGTCAAGCAGCACGGCGGGCTGGCTCCGTTTCCCGCGCGCAGCGAGAGCGAGTACGACACCTTTGGGGTGGGGCACTCGAGCACCTCGGTGAGCGCGGCGCTTGGCATGGCGCTTGCGGCGGCGCGTCTCGGGGAGGATCGGCGGGCGGTGGCGGTGATTGGGGATGGGGCGATGAGCGCGGGGATAGCCTTTGAGGCGCTCAACCACGCCGGCTCGCTGGATGTGGACTTGCTGGTGATTCTCAACGACAACGACATGTCGATCTCGGAGAACGTCGGGGCGCTCTCGAACTACTTCGCGCGGGTGCTCTCCGGGCGGTTCTACGCGCACCTGCGCGAGGGCAGCAAGAAGGTGCTCAAGCCCATGCCCTCGGTGTGGGAGCTGGCGCGCCGCTCCGAGGAGCACGTGAAGGGCATGGTGCTGCCGGGGACGATGTTCGAGGAGATGGGCTTTAACTACATCGGGCCGATTGACGGGCATGATTTGAAGGCGCTGGTGGGGACGCTGCGCAACCTGCGCAAGCTCAAGGGCCCGCAGTTCCTGCACGTCGTCACGCGCAAGGGCAAGGGGTACGCTCCGGCGGAGGCCGATCCGATCAAGTGGCACGGGCCCGGGCCGTTCGATCCGCGCACCGGGGTGGTGTACAAGGAGAAGTCGAGCGGGCCGAGCTACACGCAGGTGTTCGGGCAGTGGCTGTGTGAGATGGCCGAGCGCGAGCCGCGGCTGATCGGGATCACCCCGGCGATGCGCGAGGGCTCGGGGCTGGTGGAGTTCTCCAAGCGCTTTGCCGAGCGGTACTTCGATGTGGGCATTGCCGAGCAGCACGCGGTGACGCTGGCGGCGGGGCTGGCGGCCTCGGGGATGAGGCCGGTGGTGGCGATTTACTCGACGTTTCTGCAGCGCGCCTACGACCAGCTGATTCACGATGTGGCGCTGCAGGGCCTGCCGGTGGTCTTGGCGATCGACCGGGCGGGGCTGGTCGGGGGGGATGGGGCGACGCACCAGGGGGCCTTTGACCTGACGTACCTGCGGTGCGTGCCGAACCTGGTGGTGATGGCGCCGGCCGATGAGAACGAGTGCCGGCAGATGCTGTACACGGCCAGCACCCTCGGGCGGCCGGCGGCGGTGCGCTATCCGCGCGGCAGCGGGCCGGGGGTGGCGGTGTTGCCGGAGATGGTGGGGCTGCCGCTCGGGCGAGCGCAGCTGCGGCGCAGCGGGCGGCACGGCCTTGCGCTGCTGGCGTTCGGCTCGATGGTGGCGGCGGCCGAGGCGATCGCCGAGCGGCACGAGATGACCGTGGTGAACATGCGCTTCGTCAAGCCGCTCGATGAGCCGCTGCTGCTCGAGCTGGCCGAGCGGCACCGCGGGCTGGTCACGCTCGAGGAGAACGTGGTGGCGGGCGGTGCCGGCAGCGCGGTGGCCGAGTGCTTGGCGGCGGCGAGCCTGTGCGTGCCGATCCTGCACTGCGGGATCCCCGACCGCTTCATCGAGCACGGCTCGCGCGAGCAGTGCATCGCGGCGGCCGGCCTCGACCCCGCCGCCCTCGAGGCGCGCATCCTCAACTGGTGGAAGGCGCGGTCGCTGCAGCTCACCGCGTAAGCCCGGCGCTCGCTCCGGCGCGGCACCGCCGCCCGCGCGGACCGGCTCAGGCCTCCGCGCGCAGCACCACCTCCTCGGGAGTGTGGACGAAGTAGCCCTGGATGTACTGCACGCCGAGCTGCCAGAGCACGGCCATCGTGTTCGCGTCCTCGACCCGCTCGGCGATGGTCTCGATCTGGCGCCGCTTGGCCTCCTCGACCAGCTCGCGCACGCGCTGCTGGATCTCGGCATCGCGCGTTAAGCTCTGGACGATCGCCCCGTCGATCTTGATGAAGTCGAGGGGCACCGAGGCGAGCAGCGCCCGCGGGTCGCGGCCGGACCCGAACCGCTCGAGCGCGCAGCGGAAGGTGCGCTCGCGCAGGGCATCCGCGAGCCCCTTGAAGGCGCTGATGTGGCTCGCGGCCACATCCTCCGGCACCTGGAAGCACAGGCGCGGGGGCTCGGCCCGGGACGCGCGGATCTGGTTGTCGAGCCAGCCGAGGAAGGAGGCGTCCTTCAGAGTGTCCTTGGAGAGCCGCACGAACAGGCATCCGACCTTGCGCTGCGCCGCGAAGGAGAGCGAGGCGCCGACGACCCAGCGGTCGATGTTCTTCAGCAGATTGTTGCGCTCGGCGGCCGGCAGGAACTCGCCAGGCAGGATCTCCTTGCCGCTCGGATCGAGCATGCGCACGAGCACATCCGTCATGCCGGGGTCCTCTCCCTGCAGGCTCGCGACCGGCTGCTGCACCAGGCGAAAGCGATTCTCGAGGAGGGCGGCCTTGATGTGCTTCACCCAGATCGTGTCGTACGACTGGACGCGCGTGTCCTCGTCGGCGCGCTGCGAGGTCGCGACTTGGTTGCCGCCGCGCTCGCTCGCCTTGCGGCAGGCCTCGATCGCATCGGCGATCGCGGCATCCGGGTCGGCGGCGCTCGAGGGCACGACGCTCAGTCCGACCGAGCAGGTGAGGGAGAGGGATTTCTCGCCGGCCTTGACGACCAGCTTCCCCGCGCGGGCGACGAGCTCCTCGCTCCACACCTCCACGTCGTGCGCGTTGCCGCGCTCGAGCAGCACGAGGGAGGTGACGCCGCCGAGCCGGCCCGCGACGTCGTTCGTGCTCAGGTGCTCGCGCAGCAGACTGGCGAGCTCGACGAGGACGTTGTCGCTCGCGGTGACGCCCACGTCGCGCTCGATCGCGGCGAATTTGTCGGGCTTGACGACGGCGAAGTAGCGCACGCCGCCCGGCGCAGGCGTCTTCAGCTTCTCGTGCAGGACCTCGAGCAGCGGCTGGCGGTTGAGCATGCCGGTGACGGCGTCCGTCCTCACGGCCTCCTCGAGCTCCTCGGCGAGCTTGCCCTCGTCGCGCTGCCTCGCGGGGATCACGAGCCTCACGCAGGGCTCCCCGTCGTGCTCGCCGAGCGTGAGCAGCAGCTCGATGGTGCGCCGCGAGCCGTCCGCGAAGTATCCGTTGACGCTCAGGGTGTGATCGCTCCAGCGGCCCTGCAGGCATGCGGCGAGCGCACCCTTCAAGGCCGCGTGCGTCGATTCGTCGAACACGTCCATGATGGGCTGGCCGACGATCGCGTTGCGCTCGAAGCCGAACAGCTCGAGCCAGGCCGCGTTTGCGTCGACGACGATGCCTTCCTGAACCTGCGCGATGGCGTCGGCCGATTGCTGCAGCACGGCCTCGAGCTGGCGCCGGGCATCCCGCGCCGATCTCAAGGTGCTCTCGAGCGCGCGCTCGAGGCGGTGCGCGCGCAGCTCGCGGCCCATCACCGCCTGCAGGCGCGCCGGGCTCGAGAGCGTCACCACGTCGTGGGCGCCGTGCTGCATGGCGAGGGCCATGTGCGTCTCCTCCACGCTCTCGGCGACGACGATGAGCGGCACCGCGGGGGCGTTCTGGTCGCGGATGGCCGCGACGGTCGCGAGCTCATCCTCGCCGTGCTCGACGACGAGCAGCAGCTCCGGATTGATCTGCGCGAGCGCATCGCCGAGGTCCGGCAGAGCCGGGATCCAGGTGCAGTGCACCGGATGGCCCGCGCGGCGCAGGATGCCGTTGATGAGCTCGGCGGAATCCCGAGAGGCGCTGAGCACGATGAGCGGAACGGCGTTCTGCTCCGACAACGGCGGGCTCCGTGGTGAGAACCGCAGGATCTTACCACCCTGTCCGCCGGCCCCCGCGTGCGGGGGCTCTCATTTGCGCCCGGCTTTACGTTGCGAACCGGGGCGGCAGAGGCGCCTTGGCCGCGGCGCCGGCGATCTCCCGGACCAGGCGCGGCACGAGGTACCCGGGGAGCCGCGCCGCGAGCTCGCCCGCGATGCTCCGCGCGCGCTGCTCGTCCACCTCGAAGTGCGCCGTGCCGCGCACCCGATCGAGGAGGTGCAGGTAGTAGGGCAGGACCCCGGCCTCGAACAGCCGCTCGGAGAGCTCAGCGAGCGCGGCGGCGTCGTCGTTGACGCCGCGCAGCAGCACCGACTGATTGAGCAGCGTCGCGCCCGCGGCGCGCAGCGCCGCGCAGGCCGCGCGCACCTCGCCGTCGATCTCGTTCGCGTGATTGGCGTGCACCACGACGACGACCGGCCATTTGAGTCCCGAGAGCCACGCGGCGAGCCCAGCGTCCACGCGCGAGGGCAGCACGATCGGCAAGCGGGTATGCACGCGCAGCCGCCGCACGTGTGCGATGCGCCCGAGGGCCTGCGTGAGCGCGGCGAGCCGGCCGTCGCTCAAGGAGAGCGGATCCCCGCCGCTCAGGATCACCTCCTCGATGCGGCCGTCGCGCTCGATCTGCGCGAGCGCCTCCCGCCAGCGCGGCGCCGCGGCGTGCTCGGCGTAGGGGAACTCCCGCCGGAAGCAATAGCGGCAGTGCACCGCGCAGGCCGAGGTGGCGAGGAGCAGCGCGCGGCCGCGGTACTTCTGCAGCAGCGACGGGGCGGTCGTCGCGGCGCGCTCGCCGAGCGGATCGGCGCGAAAGCCCGGGTGCGACTCGCGCTCAACATCGAGCGGCAGCACCTGGCGCAGCAGCGGATCGCGCGGATCGCCGCGGCGCATCCGTCTCACGTAGCTCCACGGCACGCGCAGCCGAAAGAGTCGCGCGGCGCGGGCCGCTCCCTCGATGAGGCTCGGATCGAGCCCGAGCGCCGTCACGAGCTCGCGGGGGCTGCGCACGGCCTCGGCCATCTCGCGCTGCCAGCCCGAGCGCGTCGGCTGGCAGGCCCGTCGGGTTGCCAGTATCATCCTACGTCCCCCTCGGTGAGCATCTCATGGCAAGCATCAGCACGAACGAGTTTCGCGCCGGCGTCAAGATCCTGCTCGACGGCGAGCCGTACTCCATCGTCGAGAACGAGATGGTCAAGCCCGGCAAGGGACAGGCGTTCAACCGCGTGAGGATCCGCAACTTGAAGACCGGGCGGGTGATCGAGCGCACCTTCAAGTCCGGCGAGTCGGTCGAGGCCGCCGACGTGGTCGAGATGGACATGCAGTACCTGTACCAGGACGGGGATTTCTGGCACTTCATGGTGCCCGACTCCTTCGAGCAGTACACCGCCGGGAAGGCGGCGATCGGCGCGAACGCCGTGTGGCTCAAGGACGGCACGGTCTGCATCGTCACGCTGTTCAACAATGTGCCGCTCGTCGTGACCCCTCCGCCGCACATCGAGCTCACGGTGGTCGAGACCGATCCCGGCCTGCGGGGCGATACGGCGACCGGCGGCCAGAAGCCGGCGAAGCTCGAGACGGGTGCCGTCGTGCGCGTGCCGCTCTTCATCAACGAGGGGGAAGTGATCCGCGTCGACACGCGCACCGGGGAGTACATCTCCCGCGCGAAGCAGTAGCTCGGGCGGCGCGCTCACGCGCGCTCGGCGGGAAAGGCGAGCACCTCCTCGATGTGCCGGGCTCCCGTCGCGATCATGACCAGGCGGTCGAAGCCGAGCGCGACCCCGCAGCAGGCGGGCAGTCCGGCCTGCAGCGCGGCGAGCAGCCGCTCGTCCAGCTGCGGCTCGGGCCGTCCGAGCCGGCGGCGTGCCGCAAGATCGCGCGCGAAGCGCGCGCGCTGCTCGGCGGCACAGGCGAGCTCGTCAAAGCCGTTCGCGAGCTCGAGCCCCTCGCAGTACAGCTCGAAGCGCAGCGCGACGCGCGGATCGCGCGGATCGAGCCGGGCGAGCGCGGCCTGGGAGGCCGGATACCGGTGCACAAAGCTGAGCGTCCCGCGGCCGAGCCTCGGCCCCACCCGCGCGGCCATGAGGAAGTCGAGAAGCTCGTCGCGCTCGCCGGGATCTGCGCCCGGGTTCCGGCCCGTGGACGGGACGTAGCCCACCGCGCGCGCCGCGCGCGCGAGCTCCTCCGGCGCGGCGGTGAGCGGATCGATCCGCAGCTCGCGCTCGAAGGCGTCGCGATACGTGATGCGCTCGCCGGGGCGCGCGGCGTCGGGTCCGAGGAGCGCCCCGAGGAGCGCCTCGACCTCGCTCATCAGCCGCTCGAGCGTGAAGTCAAGCCGGTACCACTCGATGAGCGTGAACTCCGGATTGTGCAGCCGGCCGCGCTCGTGCCCGCGCACCGCGCGGCAGATCTGAAACAGGTCGCCGTAACCGGCGGCGAGCAGCCGCTTCATCGCGTACTCGGGCGAGGTGTGCAGGTAGACACTCGCAGCCCCCGGCTCGAGCTCGACGCGCGCGGAGTGGATGTGCGGGTCGGTGACGGGGGCGCTCACGAGGAGGGGCGTCTCCACCTCGAGCACGCCGCGCTCCGCGAAGAAGCTCCGCGTCCGCGCGAGCAGGGCCGCGCGCCGCTCGAGCGTTTCCCGGCGCGCCGTCGGCCGCCAGTCCTCGGGGATGGGCTGCTGCGAGTGCGGGGTGAAGCCGGACGGCACGTCCGCTACCCCGCGGAGCGCAGGTGCGCGAGCGCCTGCCCCATGAGAATGCGGCTGCCCGGGGCGAGCTCCGGCAGCCAGGCGAGCGCATCGCGCGGGAAGAGCAGGATCACGGTCGAGCCCATGTTGAAGCGGCCCATCTCCGCGCCCTTGCCGAGGGGCGCCGTCGCGTCCGGTACGGGCAGCTCGAGCGCCGCGCGCGGCCTGCGCGGCGTCACCTCGCCGTGCCACAGCGTTGCGATGCTGCCGACGAACAGCGCTCCGACGAGCACCATCGCGAACGGCAGGCGGCTCTCGGTCTCGAAGGCGCACACGACACGCTCGTTGCGTGCGTAGAGATCGGCGACCGCGCCGGCGGTCGCCGCATTGACGCTGAACAGGCGCCCCG
>JASHTK010000110.1 GCA_030040575.1 Gammaproteobacteria bacterium | reverse complement strand
GAGATCAACATCACCCCGATGCTCGATCTCGCCTACGTGCTGCTCGTCATCTTCATCATCATGACGACGGCGACCGTGCAGGGCATCAAGGTCAACCTGCCGAAGGCGAGCGCGCAACCGACGCTCGCCCAGAACAAGACCAAGGCGATCACCATCACGGCGGACGGGACGATCTATCTCGATACGTTCCCGGTAACCATGGCCGAGCTCGAGACCGATCTGCGCGAGTACAAGGCGGTGGACCCGAACCTTCCGGTCATCATCAAGGCCGATGCGACGATCCAATACCAGCGGGTCGTCGATGTGCTCGATCTGCTCGGACGCTTGCAGATCACCCAGCTCGGTCTCGTCACGCAGAAGATCGTCAAATAGGTCCCGATCGTGGCCGCGAGGCGCAAATCGAGATCCCGCTATCTGCCGGCCGTCATCGTGGCGCTGTGCGTCGCGACGATCGGCGCCGGAGCGATCCGGCTGGTGCGCAGCGTGCTCAACGGCCCGCCGAGCTTTCCCAAGCAGTCCGTCCAGGAGATTCACCTCATCCGGCCCCCGCCGCCGCCGCCGGATCTGCCGCCGCCGCCCCCGCCGCCTCCCGAGCAGAAGGTGGACATCCCGCAGCCGCAGAAGCAGCCTGATCCCACGCCGTCGAACGAGCCGCCGCCGAGCAATGAGCTCGGGCTCGACGCTCAGGGCGGAGCGGGGAGCGATGCTTTCGGGCTCGTGGGCCACCCGGGCGGCCGGGACTTGCTCGGCGCCGGCGGAAGCGCCTACCTGTGGTACGCCGGCGTGATCAAGGACGACATCTTGAGCGCTCTGCAGAACGACCCGAGCATCCGCAACGGCTCCTACAAGGTGAGCGTGCGGCTGTGGCTGCGCGATGACGGCACCGTCCGCAGCTTCGATCTTCTGCAGTCGACCGGCGACCGCGAGCGCGACCGAGCGCTCGAGCGCAGAATCTCCGCGATCACGCGGATCTCTCAGCCGCCACCGGCCGGCACACCCGAGCCGATCACTCTCGAGATCGAAGCACACGGTTGATCGGCGCCGGCCCGCTGCGCCGGCCATCCTCGCTTCGCACGACGAGTTGAGCGCCTGAGCGTTCGGGCCTCGCGAGCCGCTCGCGAGAGGCGTCGCTCCCGCGATGCGCCCCGCCGCCGCTGATCCGCGGGGACACCCCCCGGCCCCTTCTCGCCTTCTCCCCGCGTCCGTTTGAACCGCGATGAGCCGACGCTCGTCGACCGTTCGTTGCGCACTGCAACAGACATAACTGGTACAGACGTCATATGAACGAAAAAGCGTTGCAACACTACATAACTACGGTTGAGGGCAGACCAGAGCAGCGAGCCGAGCACGAACACACGACGGGGAGGACACAGCAGCCGTGATCGAAAGTCGCAAACGCGCGGTGTCGGTCCGCATGAGCAGCGGCGACGTCCGCAAGGTGAAGAAGATCGCTCAGCGCCTAGCGGTAAGGGACTCGGAGGTGATCCGCTTTGCAGTGAAATGCATGCTCGCCCGGCTCGGGCCGCTCTACGACCCCGGGGTCGGGGGCCGCAGCCTCGTCCCGGTGTTCGTCGAGTCGGGCGCCGAGCTGCTGCGGTTCTTCGACCTCGATGCCGCGCGGCTCGAGGCGATCATCAACGAAGGCGTCGAGCCGGCGCGGCGGGTCGATCGGGACGACATCGCGCTCCTGGCTCTGACCGGTGGGCAGGAACCGTACGCGGCGCTGATGCTGAGCGAGCTCAACCGCGACGACCGCACCCACCCGAGCACCGGCGAGCTCTCGGCCTCGCTGCGCGAGTATCTCTACGACAAATACGTCTACCGCGGAAATTCAGACGGGCAGACCGACGGCCAAGCGGAAGCGCCGCCGGGGGAGCCCGCAAGACTTGCCTTTGCAGGAGGACACCATGATTGACCCATCGAGCATGCCGGACCCGGGCTCGAGGCTCGCGCGCGCCGCGCGCCGGGTGTGCGCGGCGGCCACCCTCGCCGCGTGGGCGCTCGCATCGGCCCACTCGGCGCGGGCGGACACCCTGCTCGTCGCACCGACGGACCTGTTGAGCGGAGCGGACGCCTCGGGCTACTCCGTGCGCGTTTCAGGTCCGGGAACGGCCTTCGTGGACCTCTCGAGCATCGATGATGCCCCGGGGGTGCAGAGCGATCTGTCGCAGATCCGCGCCTCGGGGCGCAAGGCACACGGATCACCCATCGACGTGACCGGGTGGTCCGGATCGTTCCCGCCACGTTCCGCCGAGAACGCCTGGACGCTCTTCGGCTACGTCATCGGGCAGGCGAACGGACGGCGCGACTTCGGAATGTTCCCGTTCGACGTGGAGTTCCGTCCCGGCTGCATGACGGATGTCTCGCCTGTGCCGCTGCCGTCGAGCGGCTGGCTCCTGCTCGGGGGGCTCACCGCGATCGGTGGGATGCTGCGCTTCGGCAGGCCGCGCTGGCACACGGGCCTTCCCTCGAGCGGTTGACCGGCTCGCCGTCACCCCCGTGCGTCGCGGTCCCTCTTGCGTCGCAGCGCGGGGGGTCGAGCGAGGGGGCCCCCTCATCGGTGCATCCCGGCGTATCCCGCCGCAAAGAAAGCGTCACGTACGCCACATAGTATGACAAGCGTACGTACAACGTCGCGCATCCGCTCGGTCACGGATGGCGCGGATCGCACGTCGGACGGCGAAAGCACGATGCATCGACTGCCTCTTGCCATGCTCCTCATGGGCCTCGCGGCCTGCGGCCTCGCGAGGGCGCAGGACTCCGCCGGAGCGCCTCCCTCGCCCGCGGCAAATTCGGGCGCTGCGGCCAACGCCGACTCCGCGCAGTACGAGGTGCAGCCGGGAGACCTCTTGACGATCACCGTGTGGAAGGAGCAGGACCTCACAGGGGACGTGCTGGTGCGTCCCGACGGCGGGCTCTCATTCCCGCTCGTCGGCGATCTCACCGCGAGCGGCAAGACAGTGAGCGCGCTGCGCGAGGAGGTGGTCGAGCGCTTGCAGCGCTATCTCCCGAATCCCGTGGTGACCGTCGCCGTCAAGCAGATCGGCGGCAACGAGATCTACGTCGTCGGCCAGGTCCAGCACCCGGGTGAGTACTCGTTCGCGCGCGCGATCGATGTGATGCAGGCACTGAGCCTCGCCGGAGGGACGACGCCCTACGCCGCTCTCAATGGGATCGTCATCCTTCGCCGCGAGAATGGCCGGCAAGAGGCCATTCGCTTTCGATACTCGGACGTCGCGCATGGGAAGGATCTGTCGCAGAACATCTTGCTCCAGTCCGGCGATACCGTCGTCGTGCCGTGAGTGAGCGCCCGGAGTGAATCGGATGACCCGCGCCACATGCCATGCCGCCCTCGGGCTCGGGTGCATGGCGACCGCGGCGGCGCCGCCCCTGCAGGCGGCGGAGTGGTCCCTGGCGCCCACCTTCACCGTCGGAATGGACGATGACAGCAATCGACTCCTGATCCCCGATGCGAAGTCCGATCAGAGCTGGTGGCTGTTTGGGAACATTCAGCTTCAGCGCACCACCGAGACCACACAGCTGACGATCACCCCGCAGGCGGACTGGAATCATTTCACGACCGAGGCGCTCGGCGACATCGTCGATCGGGACCTGAGCGCGGCGTTCAACTGGACGCAACAGCGCGGCAGCCTCGCGCTGACGGCCGCGACCCTCGACGACAGCACGGTGACCACCGAGCTCACGGAAACCGGGATCGCGAGCGGAGACCTTCACCGCCGGACCGACGAGGAATCCGTCTCGGAGACCTACAGTGAGACCGAGCTGAGCGCGCTCGTCTTTCAAGCCTCGTACGCGGACGTGAGCTACTACGGCGCGGTCGTCTCCGGGCCCTTGTCGCTGCTCCAGGGCTATCGCTATCCCACGGCCTCCCTCGGCGAGCGCTTCGATCTCTCCGACCGTACGACCCTCACGGCGAGCGCCTTCGCGGACGAGTTGCTCGCACGGCTCGCGATCAACGATAGCCATGAGGCCGGCGGCCAGCTCGAGTTCTCCCATGCCTTCTCCGAGCGCACGCGAATCGACGTTTCCGCGGGCGGAAGCGCCCGGACGCTGCGCACGGAGGTCGTCGCGGACGGGAGTCTGGCGCTTGCGAACGAGCGCAGCACCGGCACGGTCGCCTCGGCGGACATCACCCACACGGAGGAGCTCGGCAGCGTCGCACTCACCTATTCGCGGCAGCTCGTGCCCTACGGCACCGGCGTGCTCGCCGAGCGGCAGCTGTACCAGTTCTCGGGCACGTACCACCTCACCCAGAAGCTCGACGTCGATGCGTCCGTCGAGCGCATCGAGAACAGTCAATCGATCGTGCTGCTCGGCCTCGGCCGCCGCAGCTACACCGGCACCACGCTCGGGCTCGACTGGCGGCCGCTCGAGGCCTGGAAGGTGCGTGCCGAGGCGGACTCGACGCAGTCTCAGACGGTCGGTCTCGTCAGCCGCCCGGTGAGCGGATGGCGCATGGCTCTCACGCTCACCTGGGCGCCGCCCTACCCATACATTCGATCCTTCTGAGCGGACCGATGAATACCCCACAGAAGCCGCGGGAGCTGAGCGATCATCTCGCCGTCGTGGTGAGGCGCCGCAAGCCGCTCATCGCGACGCTCACGGCCGGGATCATCGTCACGATCCTGCTCGCCGTGTTGCTGCCTCCGCACTACCAGTCGGCGGGAACCGTGCTCATCGAGCAGCAGGAGATGCCGACCAATCTCGTGCAATCGACGGTCACCTCGTTCGCCGACGAGCGGGTCCAGATCATCAGCCAGCGCGTCATGACGACCGAGACGCTGCTCGACATCATCGCTCGCTACGGCCTGTACCCGCGCGAGCGGGCGCGGGATACGCGCGAGGAGCTGCTCGCGCAGATGCGCAAGGACATTGGACTGAAGATGATCAGTGCCGATGTGATCGACCCGCGCGACGGGCGGCCCACCTCGGCGACGATCGCCTTCCAGGTGTCCTACACCAGTCGCTCGCCCGACCTCGCCGCGAAGGTCGCCAACGAGCTCGTGACGCTCTATCTCAACGAGAATCTCACCAACCGGACGCAGATCGCCGCGCAGGCGACCGATTTCCTCCGGTCCGAGGGCGACCGCATCAACAAGCAGATCGCCGATCTCGAGGCCCGGATCGAGAAGTTCAGGCAACAGAACTACCAGCGCCTGCCCGGGCTCACCGAGGTCAACATGCAGCTGCTCGACCGGGATGAGCAGCAGCTGCTCGAGGCGCAGGGCAAGCAGAACTCGCTCGAGGAGCAACGGGTCTTCCTCGAGGCCCAGCTCGCGCAGCTCAAGCCCGATTCTGCCATCTTCTCGGACACCGGCGAGCGCATTCTCTCGACACGGGATCGGTTGAAGATGCTGCGCTCGCAGCTCGCGCAGGCGCGCGCGCGGTACGCTCCGGATTATCCGGACGTGGTGACGCTGCAGCGCGAGGTGGCGGGGCTCGAGCGGGAGGTCGGCGATACCCCGAGCATCACGAGCGACCTGCAGCGCGAGCTGCAGGAGGCGCAATCACAGCTTGCCGATGCGCGCAAGCGCTACGCGCCGGATTACCCGGACCGTGTGCGCCTCGAGCGGGAAGTGGCGTCCCTTCAAGCGCAGCTCGCCACCAGCACGCAGACGGATTCAGGTCATGGCGCCGCCCCCGCTACGGGCGCCGCGACGACCGGCGGGACGGCCATCGCCGACGGGGCTGCTGCGGATGGCACCGAGCTCGCGCCGACCGACGCCGACAATCCGGCCTACGTGCAGATCAGGGCGCAGCTCTCGGCCACCCTCGCGGACCTGAAAGCCCAGGCGGACGAGATCGCGAAGCTGCGCGCGGAGGCAGACGGGTATCAGCGCGACCTCACCCTCGCTCCGGCGGTCGCCAAGCAGTACGACGATCTCACGCGCGAGTACGACAACGCGCAGACGCAGTATCAGGAGATCCGTGCCAAGCAGTTGCAGGCCCGCACGGCGCAGGATCTCGAGTCGAATCGCGAGGGCGAGCGGTTCACGCTCATCGATCCGCCGCTGACGCCCGAGGAGCCCGTGAGCCCGAATCGCAAGCTCATCTTGGCGGCCGGCTCGATCCTGAGCGCTGCCCTCGCGGCCGGGGTGCTGTGGCTGCTGGAGCGGTTCGATACGACGATCCGCACGCGCGGCGACCTGCTGCAGCTGATCGGCGTGCCGCCCCTCGCCCTGGTGCCGTACATCGGGACGGAGTGGGAGCGGGCGGCCGCGCGGCGGCGCCTGCGAATCGCGGCGGGGAGCGCCGTCGCCTCGTTCTGCATGGTGCTCCTGCTCATTCACCTCTTCTATCGGCCGCTCGACGTCCTGTGGTTCTCGCTCGCGCGGCGAATGGGGTTCTGACGGCCATGGAGAGAATCCGGCGAGCCCTCGAGCTTGCGAAGCGCGAGCGCAGCGACCCCGGCGAGGGCGACGAGGCCGCTGCGGAGCGCCTCGCCGTCCGGCGCGAGTTCACTCCGCCGCCGATCGAGCCTACAGCCCGCGTACCGGTCGACTGGCGGGAGCTGCGCGAGCGGCGGATCGTGTCGTGGGACGACACCCGCTCGGCCGTGCACGCGTACCGGATGCTGCGCACGCAGGTGCTGCAGCGGGCGCGCGCTCACCGCCTCGCGACACTCGGGGTCATCAGCGCGGCGCACGGGGAAGGGAAGACCTTGACGGCCATCAACCTCGCGCTGAGCCTCGCGGCGGAGCCGAACCAGGCCGTGCTCCTCATCGATCTCGATCTGCGCCGGCCGTCGGTGAGCCGCACGCTCGGCCTGCCGCTCGATCGCGGGCTCGAGGCGTGGTTCGCGGGCACGGCGCGAATCGAGGAGCTCTGGCGCGGCATCGAGGGGGTGGACCGCCTGTTCGTCCTGCCGACCCTCACTCCCGTGCCGCAGAGCTCGGAGGTGCTGGCCGAGGAGGCGACCCGACGCATGCTCGCGGATCTGAAAGAGCGCGATCCGGGCCGATTGCTCGTCGTCGACCTGCCGCCGGCGCTGCTCTGCGACGATGCGCTGACGCTCGCTCCCCAGCTCGATGCGGTCGTGCTGGTCGTGAGCGAGGGGCGAACGCGGCGCGAGGACGTGAGTCGCGTGCTCGAGCTCCTCGGCAACACGCGCGTCATCGGCACGGTGCTCAACCGCTCGTCGGAATCCGAGCGGCGCGCGTACTGAGACGGCACACCGAGGCCTCGAGGCGGGCGACCATGTACGAGCGATTCTACGGTCTGCGGGAGAAGCCCTTCGCCCTGACGCCCGATCCGGCCTACCTGTATCTCAGCCGCCATCACCGGCATGCGCTCACGATGCTCGAGTACGCGATCTCGCAGGCCGCGGGCTTCGCCGTGATCACGGGTGAGGTGGGCTGCGGTAAGACGACGGTCGTGCAGCGCTTCCTCAAGGAGGTGCCGGATGCGCTCACCGTGGGCTTCCTCACGAACGTCCACGCCGAGATCGGACCGCTGCTGCCGTGGGTGATGCAATCGCTCGGGATGGAGCCGGGCTCCGGCGCCGCGAACGAGCTGCATCGCCGGTTTGCGACCTTCCTCGAGCAGCGACACACGGCGGGCCGCCGCGCGCTGGTCGTCATCGATGAGGCCCAGAACCTTCCGCCCGGCGCGCTCGAGGAGCTGCGCGTGCTCTCGAACCTCAACTCCGGCAAGAACCTGCTGCTGCAGACGATCCTGGTCGGCCAGCCGGAGCTGCGGACCACGCTCAGCTGGCCGGGGATGAGGCAGTTCGCCCAGCGCATCGTGGTGGACTATCACCTCGGGGCGTTGCAGCGGGAGGAGACGCCCGCCTACGTGGCGCACCGCTTGAGCGTCGCGGGCGGCAATCCGGCGCTCATCACTCCCGCGGCGCTCGAGCGCGTGCACGAATCCACGGAGGGTGTCCCCCGGCTGGTCAACATCATCTGCGACTCGGCGCTCGTGTACGGGTTTGCCGACCAGCGGCCGGCCGTGGACGTGGAGCTCGTCGAGCAGGTCTTGAGCGATCGGGCAACCGGAGTGCTTCCGCTCAAGACGGCTGCGCGGCTCGCGGTGGCCTCGGCGATCGGAGGCTAGCCGTGCAGCACGGCCGGCGGGCGCGCTCGAGCGGCGCGCCGTGGCGCACGCTCGCCGCCTGCGCATTGGCGGGGCTTGCCGTGGCGGCGCAGCCGCTCCGCGCCGACGCGGCGCTCGGCGCCGCGGACCTCGGCGTGATCGTCAACGACGCCGATCCCGCGAGCGTACGGATCGCGCAGTACTATCGCGCGCGGCGCGGGATTCCGCAGGCGAACATGGTGCACGTCCGCCTCCCAGCAGGGGCGATCCTCGCGGCCGGACAGTTCGCGCGCATCAAGAGGGAGGTGGACGGGCACACGCCGGCCGGCGTCCAGGCCTATGCGCTTGCGTGGACCGAGCCCTACCGAGTCGCGTGCATGTCGGTCACCAGCGCGTTTGCGTATGGATTCGACCCGCGGTTCTGCGCGAGCGGGTGCGGCGCGACCCCGGTGAGCCCGTATTTCGACTCCGACAGCCGCCGGCCCTACGGCGACTTTCACATCCGGCCGGCGATGCTGCTCGCGGCGCACGACTTTGCTGAGGCGAAGGCGCTCATCGACCGGGGGATCGCCGCCGATGACAGCGCGCCGCTCGGCACGGCCTACCTGCTCGACACGAGCGACAAGATGCGCGACGTGCGTGCCTCGACGTATGCCTTCGCGAGCTTCGTCGCGGGGACGCGTGTCGCGGTGAAGATCGTCGATGCGGACGTGCTGCGCGACCGCTCCGATGTGCTCTTCTACTTCACCGGCCTGCCGCGGGTGGCGGCTCTCGGCACGCTTCACTTCCTCCCGGGTGCGATCGCCGACCATCTCACCTCGTTCGGGGGCGAGCTCATCGGCTCCTCGCAGATGAGCAGTCTCGCCTGGCTCGAGGCCGGGGCGACGGGCAGCTACGGGACGGTCGTCGAGCCCTGCAACTTCCCCGCGAAGTTCCCCTCGGTCCCGATCGTCATGCAGCGCTATCTCGCCGGCGAGACGCTGATCGAGGCCTACTGGAAGAGCGTCGCCGAGCCATCGCAGGGCGTGTTCATCGGCGAGCCGCTGGCGAGGCCGTTCCCTCCGTACACCGGTGCGCCGCGGCTCGGCTTCCATGACGCCGGGGCGAGCAGCGCTGACCCCCGTGAGGATCGCGGCCGTGCAAGTAGCCGATGAGCGCCCGCGGTCCGACCACGCGCCGCCCGGGCGCTCACGGCGCGAGCTCGCCTCTCGCGAGGTCCCCCGCCCCGAGCGGTCGCCGCCGCTACGCATTCTGCAAGTGGTGAGCGCCTACTACCCCGCCGTTCGCTACGGCGGTCCGATCCGCTCGGTGCATGGTCTTTCGGCCGCGCTCGCGAGGCGCGGGCACGAGGTCCACGTCTACACGACCAGCGTGGACGGGGATCGGGATCTCGAGGTGCCGCACGACCAGCCCGTCGACCTCGACGGTGTGGCGGTGCATTACTTCCGGGTCCCTGCACTGCGGCGGCTCTGGTGGTCACCCACGCTCGTCCGGCGGCTGCGGGCGTCGATCAGGGACTTCGACGTCGTGCACAGCCACGGCGTTTATCTGTGGCC
>JASHTK010000109.1 GCA_030040575.1 Gammaproteobacteria bacterium | reverse complement strand
AGACGTGAATCCGGGAACGTACAACATGGATGTGGCCAAGCAGGGCTTCTCCACTACGAAGATCACAGATCAGGAAGTGAAGGTGGGAGTTGCGCTCAATGTGAATCCCACGCTGCAGGTCGGCGGTACGAACGTCGTGGTTGAAGTCCAAGCTACTGGTACCGAGCTGCAGACCATGAACGCGACGGTCGGGAACGAAGTTACTGCAGTGGCGATCAATAACCTGCCCAGCATCGGGCGCGACGTAAATACGTTCATCGAGTTGCAGCCGGGCGTGGGTACGGACGGCGACGTTGCCGGCGCGGTCACCGATCAGAGCACGTTCACGCTCGACGGCGGCAACAACACCAACGATATGGACGGCAACGGCAGCGTATATCTGGGAACTCAAATTTCACTCATTGTTGGCGATCCAACCGGCGGCGCAGCTAATGCAAACGGCCAAGGTTGGGGCGTTCCGGCGGGTGTGATGCCGACTCCGCAGGATAGCGTTGAGGAATTCAAGGTAAATACGGCCGGTCAGACTGCTGACTTTAATAGCTCGGCTGGCGCAGAAATCAAGGTCGTTACCAAGCGCGGCACGAGCGCTTTTCACGGCACCGGCTACGAATACTACAAAGACAATAACTGGTCCGGCAATACCTGGCAAAATAACTGGCTGAATTACATACCCGGGTACCACGTCGACCTTCCTTCTTACCATTACAGCCGCTTTGGCGGCGCGTTCGGTGGGCCGGTTAGTTCCAAAGATTTTCTTGGGGGAAAGACATTCTTCTTTGCCAACTACGAAGGATTCCGGTATCCGAGCGCGGAAACCATCACCAGGAACGTTCCTTCACCCGCATTGGAGTTGGGGTTGCTTAGCGATTCCAAAGTTCCGGGCCAGATCGATTACAACCTGGCCAATGCTCCCGTGACCTACAATGGAACGACGTACCCGGTGGGTTATGGCTGCACCGGTGCCGTATGTGACCCCCTTGGCTTGGGACTCAATCCCATCGTTTCGCAGATCTGGAGCAAGTACGAACCTGCTTCCAATGCGGGCTGCAGCCAGAGCCTCTGCGACGGGTCGAATATCTTAGGCTATTCAGCCAACCTCGATCTGCCCACCAGCAGCAATTTCGGCGTGGCCCGTATTGATCACGATTTCTCCACCAAACAACATCTGATGGTCAGCTACCGCTATTACAACATGAAGCTGGCCAGCGATAGTGAGGTCGACATCGGCGGATTCTTCCCCGGCGACACAAAGGGGACTCCAGCTTCGGCAGCCAGCGATCCGATTCAAGATTGGTATCTGGTTGCTGGTCTGACCACGAACATCACCAACAATACCACCAACGACTTCCACTACAGTTTTCTGCGGAACTGGTGGGCGTGGAACCGCGCCGGAGCCCCACCGCAGGTCAGCGGACTGGGTGGTGCGCTCGAAATCATGAGCGGGCAAGGTAGTGGTTATTCCCAGGATCTTACCCCGTTTAATTCGAACAATCAGCAAATCCGATCCCGTTTCTGGGATGGGCACGACAGCATGCTTCGCGACGACCTTTCCATGCTGCATCGCAACCACCTGTTCCAGTTTGGTGGATACTACCAGCACAATTTCGACTACCACCAGCGCGACGACAACGGCGCCGGGATCAATGCTTATCCTGTCTATGACGTCGGGAACAACACTAACGCGCTAATCTCTACCACAGGTTTTCAACCCTGTGGGTCTACGAACAGCCAGAACGTAGCCACCAGCATAGCCAACTGTGCCTCCGTGGCGGCCGCCGTGCTAGGCGCCACCTCGGTCGCATCCCAGCTCTTCACTCGCAGCGGCGCGAGCCTAGCTTTGAATCCCCCCTTGTCGAACGCATTCGACAAGAGCACGATTCCTTATTACAACGTCTATTTCAGCGATACCTGGCACCTGAAACCGACGTTCACACTGACCTACGGCTTGGGCTATGCGCTGGAAATGCCGCCGACGGAACAAAATGGAAAGCAGACCGTGATTGTGGACGACGCGGATGAACCGGTCGCGGAGAAAACCTACATCGCGAATCGCGAAAAGGCGGCGTTGCAGGGGCAGGTCTACAATCCTGAACTCGGTTTTGCCCTGGTTGGCAATGCCGCCTCGGGGAACAAGTATCCTTACAACCCGTTCTACGGGGAATTCAGCCCGCGCGTAGCTGCCGCGTGGAACCCAAAGTTTGATCCCGATTCAATCGGCGGCAGACTCTTTGGCCACGACGCGACGGTGGTTCGTGGCGGTTACGGGCGCGTCTACGGCCGTACCAACGGCGTTGCGCAAGTCCTCGTACCACTGCTCGGTCTCGGCTTGGAGCAGCCGATCGGTTGCAACGCGAATATCTCTACCGCCGGTGCTTGGAGCTGCGGCTCAGAGGGCACGTTTAGCAACGTGTTTCGGGTTGAGCCAACCGTTTCGAATGCGGGTGGTCCGAGCATACCTTTGGTCAATTTAGCAACTCCGACCTTGCCGCAGCCGGTTTATCCCGGCTTCAACAACCCGGCATCCTCCTCGCCTGAAGGGTTGGATCCGAATTTCCGGCCCAATTCGATTGACTCGTTCGATCTGACCATTCAGCGACAACTCAGCCGCAGGCTGACCTTGGAAGTGGGCTACATTGGACGCAGAATTGAACACGAATACCAGCCCGTCTGGCTGAATGCGGTTCCTTACATGATGGTGCAGGGCGGGCAGAACTTCGCCAGTGCTTATGCGAATACGGTGTTGCAACTCTGCGGCGGCCTCACTGGTCTCGCTGGCGGAGGTTGCGGAGGTTCAGCATTACCCACTCCGGGCGTCGGGCCGAGTCCGGGCGCTGTCAGTGCACAACCGTTTTTCGAAACCGCGCTGGCGGGAACGGGCTATTGCAACGGATACACGAACTGCACCCAGGCGGTCATCGCCAACGAGGGTCCGAGCGGAACCGGCAACCTCACGAATGCTCAAGTTTGGGGCATCTGGAGTGATTTGGACAGAGGCGTGGGCTGCCCAGCCGCCGGGTGTACGACGACAAACGGAGGCGCCTTCAATTTCCCGCGCAGCCTGCAGAACACGCCGATTCTTTCCAGCCCCTACGGCGCCTCTGGTCAGTACACGTCAGGCGTGATCGACAATGCCAGCATCGGGCATGCGAACTATAACGCGCTGTTCTGGTCCCTGAAGATGGCCGACTGGAAAGGACTGACCATGCAGACCAACTTCACCTGGTCGAAGGCCCTGGGCATGGCATCGCAGGCGCAATCAGGCAGCGAGATTACTACACTGGATCCCTTCAACCTTAACCAGCAGTACGGAGTACAGCCATTTGACCGCAGACTCGTCTTCAACACGTTCTTTATCTACGAGCCGCCCTTCTTCAAAGGGCAGAACGGATTCATCGGACGCGTGCTCGGCGGATGGACTTTCTCTAGCATCTTCACGGCTGGAACGGGTATTCCAATCGAAACCGTTACCACGTTTGCCGATTACCAGTCATACGGTGGCTGCGATGGAGTTGGTTGCGCGGACTACGATTCAGAGAATGCGGTGCCGATCGGCCCGCAGGACCTCCATACCTCCAACCACTACTGCAAGACGGCCTCCGTAGGGCCGGGCGGTTATTACTATGCTGCCTGTCCTGGGCAAGCGGCCGGAGGTGGGTATCCCGTCAACGCGTTCAGCAACGGAGCCAACGATTACGTCAACTGGCGTAACCCGATTCTCGGTGTAGATGACTTCAGGGACGAAGGCTATGGAGCGCTCACCGGCTTGTCTTACTGGAACATGGACTTCAGCATAAAGAAGAATGTCCGTGTGGCAGAGAACATTGGTCTGGAATTCCAGGGCGTGTTCGCGAACTTGCTCAACCATGATGAGTGGGGCGACGGGTATCCGGGCCTTTACAATCCCGCCCAGTGGGGTGCTCAGGGTGGCCAGTTTGCCTCGAATCCACGGCAGATCGAAGTTGGAGCTCGGGTTCGCTTCTAGAGGGGCCTCATTGTAAATCTCACTCGCAACAAGCGGGGGACCGAAAGGTCCCCCTCCTTTTTTCGTCTTTTGCGGGCAACACGCCGCAATCGTTGTTCCTCTATGGTTCAGGAGGTGCCTGTCTCAACAAATATGAGGCCGGCACGTCGATCCTTAACCCTCCCACGCCAGATGGCACTATCCTTCACAAGCGCAGGTGGATAGACTCTTCATGCTGAGCAACTCATCGTTTTCCACAGCCCATGCGAACGGAGAATGTCTCTTGTCAGCCCAATCACAAGGGATCAAAGGCCCGGGCTTTTCATAAAGCGTTCACATTTCCGTGATAACTGATAAACATCGCGCGACTATCTTTTTGGGTCTGTTTGACGATAAAGCCTGATGCATCCAGTGTGAGGGTTCAATGATGCTCTCCCAATCTCTGCCTTTACTACCAAGGATTTCTATTTTTTCAAACATCAGAATTCCTGGTGCTCGTTGGGTGTGGGTGTTCAGCATTTTGCTCGCCTTGGGAACTTGCTCGGAGTTACCGGCGCAGAATGTTGTTTTGACCGGCGCCATCTCCGGACGCGTGACCGATCCCAGCGGAGCAGTGATTCCCAGTGCTCCGGTCACATTGCGCAATCTTGCTACCGGAGTGGAGCAACACAGCGCCAGTAATCATGCTGGCTTTTATCAGTTTTCGGCGCTGATGCCAGGAACGTACTCCGTTACCGTGACCCACGAGGGCTTTCGAGATGTCGTGGCTTTGGTGCGGGTTCTGGTGGGGAACACGACGATTCAGGATTTTAAGCTGCGGGTCGGCGCCGGCGGCGATACTTCAACCGTCACCGCTACCGTGCCGCTACTGCGCCCCACGGAGTCTTCTGCCAGCACTGTGCTCGACCGCTCGCTGATCGACGGCCTCCCAGATCTACCTCTTCGTCTTCCTCGGAGCGGTCGCGCTCGGGACGATCGTCGGCGGCCCGCTCGGCGATCGGTTCGGCCGCAAGTACATCATCTGGCTCTCGATCCTCGGCACCCTGCCCTTCACGCTCGCGCTGCCGCACGTGAGCCTGCCGTGGACGGCCGTGCTCACCGTGCCGATCGGCTTGATCCTTGCATCGGCCTTTCCGGCGATCATCGTCTACGCCCAGGAGCTGCTGCCCGGGAAGACCGGGACCATCTCCGGACTGTTCTTCGGCTTCGCCTTTGGCATGGGCGGCATCGGCGCGGCCGCGCTCGGCCAGCTCGCGGACCGCACCAGCGTCGAGTTCGTCTACGAGGTGTGCGCCTTCCTGCCGGCGCTCGGACTGCTCGCCGGGCTGCTGCCGAATCTCGAGCGTGTCGCAGAGCGATGAGCAGGTGCGCGGGGGCCTCGGCGCGGTCCATTAACTGAATTTAATCGTTCGCCCACCTTCCCTGAACCGGCGGTCGACTATCTTGCGAGCCTGCCCAACCGGGCGGGGCCCGATCGGGCCGCCTGCGGACGCGCCCCCTGCGGGCGCGGCGGCCGCCGCTCGAGCTCTCCCACGGGGGGATCCATCGCCACGATTCTCACAACCGCTTCGCGCGGGGTTGACCTCTCGCGCCGGCTCGGCAGCCGCGCCGGAGCGCCCTGCCGTTTGCCCGCGCTCCGGGCCTCGGCGGCGCTCACGCTCGCACTCGCGGGCTGCGCGGTGGGACCTGCTTATCACCGTCCGAGCATCCCCCCTCCGCCCGCCTGGATCGCGTCCACGGCGCCGGCGCCCGCGGCATGGCCCTCCGCCGACTGGTGGCGCGGCTTCGGCTCGCCGCAGCTCGATGGGCTCATCGCCGAGGCCGAGCGCGCGAACGACGATCTTGCCGCCGCCATCGCGCGCGTGCGCGAAGCGGAGGCGCAGGTTGCGATCGCCACCGCGCCGCTGCTGCCGGCGCTCGATGCGAGCGCCGCGGCGACGCGGCAAAGGATGCTGCTCCCCATGCCCGGCGGGGGCACGCTCAGCTACAACACCTACCTGCCCGAGCTCAGCGCCTCCTACGAGCTCGACTTCTGGGGAGCGAACCGTGCCGCGCGCGCGGCGGCGATCGCGACTGCGAATGCGAGCCGCTCCGACCGCGTCACGGTGGAGCTCACCGTCATGACGAGTGTCGCCGACACCTACTTCACGGCGCTCGAGCTGCAGGATCAGCTGAAGATCGCGCAGGACAACCTCGCGAGCGCCGAGGAAACCTTGCGGGGACTCACCATCGATGAGCGCGTGGGCACCACCACGTCCCTCGATGTCGCGCAGCAGGAAGCCGAGGTCGCGACCCTGAGCGCGGGCATCCCGCCCCTGCAGCAGCAGCTCCAGCAGACGCTCGATGCGCTCGCCATTCTCGTCGGCGCGACGCCGCAGGCCTTCAAGCTCGCGCCGGGCACGCTCACCGGTCTCGGGGAGCCTCGACCCTCGCCGGGCCTGCCCTCGGAGCTGCTCGCGCGCCGTCCGGACGTGGCCGAGGCCGAAGCCGAGCTCATCGCCGCGAACGCGGACATCCAGGTGGCCCGGGCCGCGTTCTTCCCGACGATCGATCTCACCGCCTCGGGCGGCTACGAGAGCACGGCGCTGCAGACGCTGCTCGAGCCGGGCAGCCGGATCTTCTCACTCGCCGCCGGGCTCACGCAGCCGGTCTTCCATGGCGGGGCGATCCTCGGGCAGTACCACCTGAGCGAGGCCCGCTACGCCGAGCTGCTCGCCGACTATCACAAGGCCGTGATCTCGGCGCTCGGCAACGTGGAGGATGCGCTCGTCGCCGTGCGCGAGACCGCCGACGAGCAGCAGCGCGAGCAGAACGCGGTGGACACCGCGCGGCGCGCGTACCGGCTCTCCCAGGCGCAGTTTCACGCGGGTACGATCAATATCTTGACGGTGCTCAGCACGGAGACGGCGCTCTTCACCGCGCAGAGCACGCTCGCCCAGGTGAAGCTCGCTCACCTGCAGTCGCTCGTCGGCCTGTTCAATGCGCTCGGAGGGGGCTGGAAGCCATGACGGAACAACGGAGCGTGGCGTGGCGCCCGAGGTGGCTCAGCCGGACCCGCCTCGCGATGCTCGCGGCGGGCCTCGCGGCGCTCGCGCTCTGCGCCTGGCTCCTCTCACCCGGACGGTCGCGCGGCGCGGCCGTCGCGCAGGAGATGTCCGAGGCCATTCCCGTGGACGTCGCGGCCGCCACGCGCCAGGACGTGCCGGTGTACCTGGACGGCCTCGGAACGGTGCAGGCGTTCTACACGGTGAAGCTCACCGCCCGCGTGGACGGAGAGCTCGAGAAGGTCAACTTCGTCGAGGGCCAGCAGGTGAAGCGAGGGGACCTGCTCGCCGTGATCGATCCGCGTCCCTATCAGGCCGCGCTCGACCAGGCGATCGCCGCGCGCGCCAAGGACAGCGCGATGCTCGCGAACGCGAAGCTCGACTTGCAGCGCTACACCGTGCTCGCCCCGCAGGATCTCGCGAGCAAGCAGCAGCTCGACACCCAGCGTGCGCTCGTCGCCCAGCTCGCCGCCCAGGTGCAGGCGGACGAGGCGGCCATCGAGAGCGCCAGGACCGAGCTCGACTACACCCGGATCACCTCGCCGATCGACGGCTTGACGGGAATTCGCCTCGTCGATCCGGGCAACATCGTGCACGCAACGGACACGACCGGAATCGTCGTGCTCACGCAGATGCGGCCGATCGCGGTGATCTTCACTCTGCCCGAGGATGCGCTCACCTCGGTCGCGGACGCCATGTCGGGCGGTCCCGTGGGCGTCACGGCCATCTCCCGCGGCGGCGACGGGGAAGCGCTCGATCACGGCACCCTCGCGCTCATCGACAACCAGATCGACCAGACGACGGGCACGATCCGCCTGAAGGCGACCTTCCCGAATCCGAAGCTCAGGCTCTGGCCGGGGGAGTTCGTGAACGCCCGCGTGCTCGTGCGCACCGACAAGAACGTCCTCACCATCCCCGCTGCCGCCCTGCAGCGTGACCAGAACGGCGTCTTCGCTTACGTGGTGGGGCCTGATTCGACGGTTCAGGCCCGGCCGCTCAAGGTCGCGAACGACAGCGAGACCACCGCCGTCGTCGAGAGCGGCCTGAAGGAGGGCGAGCGGGTGGTGACGAGCAACCTGTTCCGGTTGCAGCCCGGCGCGCGGGTGCGCGTGAACGGGGCAGCCTCCGGACCGAACCCGGCGCTCGGCGCGGCGCCCGCGCGCGCATCCGGACCCGCGGCCTCATGAGCATCTCGACACCCTTCATCCATCGGCCCATCGCGACGTCCCTGCTGATGGCGGGCATCCTGCTCGTCGGAGTCGTCGCGTTTCCGATGCTGCCCGTCGCGCCGCTGCCCCAGGTGGACTTCCCGACGATCCAGGTCACCGCGCAGCTGCCCGGCGCGAGCCCGGAGACGATGGCGAGCTCGGTCGCGCAGCCGCTCGAGTACTACTTCATGCAGATTCCGGGCGTCACGCAGCTCACCTCGACGAGCGTGCTCGGCACGACCCAGATCGTTGCGCAGTTCGATCTCGATCGCAATATCGACGCCGCCGCGCAGGACATTCAATCGGCGATCGACGCCGCGGCCGGACAGCTGCCGAAGGACCTGCCCTCCCCGCCGTCGTACAAGAAGGTGAACCCGGCCGACCAGCCGATCCTCATGTACGCCGTTCACTCCGACGTGCTGCCCATCACCGAGGTGGACGATTACGCCGAGAACATCCTCGTGCAGCAGATGTCGCGCGTTCCGGGCGTCGGGCAGGTCGCCCTCGGCGGGCAGCAGAAGCCTTCGGTCCGGATCCAGATCGATCCGGCGAAGATCGCGAACATGGGCATTCAGCTCACCGACGTAGCGGACGTAATCTCGACCGCCACCGTCAATGCGCCGAAGGGCTCGATCGACGGGACGCTGCACAACTTTGCGATCTACGACAACGATCAACTGCTCTCCGCCGCGCCCTGGAACGATGTGATCGTCGCCTACCGCAACGGCGCCCCCGTGCGGATCCGCGACATCGGCCGCGCGATCGATGCGCCCGAGAACGTGCAGATGACCGCGTTCCAGAACGGCAAGCCGGGCGTGCTGCTGCAGGTGTACAAGCAGGCGGGCGCCAACGTCATCGATACGGTGAGGCGCGTCGAGGCGGTGCTGCCGCGCGCGCTCGCGGCCGCACCCCCTGCGCTGAGGGTCGACAAGCTCGTCGATCGCACGATCACCATCAACGCCTCGGTGCATGACGTCGAGTTCACGCTGATGCTGACGATCTGCCTCGTCGTCACGGTGATCTTCCTGTTCCTGCGCAACGTCTGGGCGACCGTCATCCCAGGCATCACCGTGCCGCTTGCCCTCTTCGGCACGTCCGCGGTCATGTACGTGCTCGGCTACAGCCTCGACAATCTCTCGCTCATGGCCTTGACCATCGCCGTCGGATTCGTGGTGGACGATGCGATCGTCATGCTCGAGAACATCTACCGGCACATCGAGGACGGCACGCCCCCGCGCGAGGCGGCTTTGAAGGGGGCCGGAGAGATCGGCTTCACGATCATGTCGATCAGCCTGTCGCTCGTGGCCGTGTTCATCCCGCTGCTCCTCATGAGCGGCATCGTCGGGCGGCTGTTCCGCGAGTTTGCGATCACCGTGACCCTCACGATCGCGGTCTCCGCCTTCGTCTCGCTCACCTTGTCGCCGACCATGTGCTCGCTGTTCCTGCGCGATGAGCGGCAGGCGCGTCACGGCCGGCTGTATCAGGCGAGCGAGCGGGTCTTCGAGCGCGCGCTCGATCGGTACAAGCGCGGGCTCGATTTCGTCCTGCGCCACCAGCGCGCGACGCTGTGCGCGTTCCTCGCCACCGTGGCGCTCGCCGGCGTGCTCTACGTCATCGAGCCCAAGGGCTTCTTCCCGCAGCAGGACACGGGGATCATTACGGGCGTCACGGATGCCTCCCAGGACGTCTCCTTCAGCCACATGAAGCATCTCGAGCAGCAGGTGATGGACGTCGTCGGGCGCGATCCGGACGTCGCCACCTGGGGCGCATTTCTCGGCGGAAGCCGTCCGCTCAACAATGGCTTCGCGATCATCGGCCTCACGCCGCGCGACGATCGCACGGCGACGGCCGACCAGATCATCACGCGGCTGCGCCGGGAGATCGCGAAGGTCCCGGGGGTGACGCTGTACCTGCAGGCGGCGCAGGATGTGAACGTGGGCGGCCGTCCCGCACGCACCCAGTACCAGTACACTCTGCAGGATGCCAATCTCGATGAGCTCTCCGCGTGGGCGCCGAGGATGCTCGCCGCCATGCAGAGGCTGCCGCAGCTGAGCGATGTCGCCTCCGACCAGCAAACCAACAGCACGCAGCTGAAGGTCGACATCGATCGCGATCAGGCCTCGCGCTTCGGCATCCTGCCCTCGCAGATCGATGCGACCCTCTACGATGCGTTCGGTCAGGCGGAGGTGACGGAGTACTTCACCCAGCTCAACACCTATCACGTCATCCTGGAAGTGCCCCCCGAGCTGCAGCAGGATCCGAACACGCTCGACAAGCTCTATGTGAAATCGCCGCTCACGGGGCAGATGGTGCCACTCTCGACGCTGGTGCGATACGACACGCAGCACTCGGCGGTGCTCTCCATCAATCACCAGGACCAGCTGCCAAGCGTCACGCTGTCGTTCAATCTCGCCCCTGGCGCGGCGCTCGGCCAGGCGGTCGACGCCATCGAGAAGGCGGCCGCCGAGCTGCGCATGCCGGGCACGATCACCCCGACGTTCCAGGGCACTGCCCAGGCGTTCCAGGCCTCCCTCAAGAGCGAGCCGTACCTGATCCTCGCGGCGATCGTCGTCGTGTACATCATTCTCGGGATGCTCTACGAGAGCTACATCCACCCGCTCACGATCCTCTCGACGCTGCCCTCGGCGGGCGTCGGCGCGCTGCTCATGCTGATGGCCTTCCACTTCGACCTCTCGGTCATCGCGCTCGTCGGGATCCTGCTGCTCATCGGCATCGTCAAGAAGAACGGCATCATGATGGTGGACTTCGCGATCCAGGCCGAGCGCGAGGAGCACCTCCCGCCCATCGCCTCGATCCGCAAGGCGTGCATCCTGCGCTTCCGGCCGATCATGATGACGACGATGTCGGCGCTGCTCGCCGCGCTGCCTCTGATGCTCGGCCGCGGGACCGGATCGGAGCTGCGCCAGCCGCTCGGCTACACGATGGTCGGCGGGCTGCTGCTCAGCCAGACTCTCACGCTGTTCACGACGCCCGTCATCTACCTGTACCTCGACCGCCTCAACAGCCGACTGATGGGGCGCACGGGCCTCGGCCGCGCGGAGCCGCAGCCCGCGCTCGTCGAAGGAGCGGCGGCGCAGGCGGCGCAGGCGGCGCTTCCCGCGCCGCTCGCCGGTCCGGGGGCGACCTGAAGGGGGCCACGCCATGAAGATCCTGCTCGTCGAGGACAACGAACGCGTCGTGCGGTTCATCACCAAGGGCCTGAAGGAGTCGGGCCACACGGCCGACCACGCGGCGAACGGGCGGGACGGCCTGTTCCTCGCAGCGAGCGAGCGGTACGACGTGATCATCATGGACCGGATGCTGCCCGGCAACATCGACGGGCTCGCGATCATCGAGGCGCTGCGCAAGGCCGCGAACCACACCCCGATCCTCATCCTGAGCGCGCTCGGCGACGTCGATGAGCGCATCAACGGCCTGCGGGCCGGCGGGGACGACTATCTCACCAAGCCCTTCGCGTTCGGGGAGCTGCTCGCGCGGCTCGACGCCTTGAATCGCCGCGGCCGCCAGGACGCGGCCGAGACCACTCTCGAGGTGGACGACCTGCGCATGGATCTGCTCTCGCGGCGGGTCGTCCGGGGCGCGCGCGCGATCCAGCTGCAGCCGCGCGAGTTCAAGCTGCTCGAATACCTCATGCGGCACGCCGGCCAGGTCGTGACGCGCACCATGCTGCTCGAGAACGTGTGGGACTATCACTTCGATCCGCAGACCAACATCGTGGACGTGCACATCAGCAAGCTGCGCCAGAAGATCGACGCGGACTTCGAGCGGCCACTCGTGAAAACGGTCCGCAGCGCCGGCTACATGATCAGCGCGGATCCGGCGCGGCCGTCGGCCGGCTGAGCGGGCGAGCCGATGGCCCGGGTCATTCGCTCCTCTGCCGTGACGCTCGCAGCCGGGTACGTGCTGCTCGGGTTTGCGGCGCTCGTCCTGTTCGCCGCTCCCCTGCGCTATGCCTGGCAGGCGACCGTCGAGGACTTCCGCATCGAGCTGCTGCAGGAGGATACGCAGCGCTTCGCCGAGGTGTTCCGCCTCGGCGGTCCCGCGGGGCTCTCCGCCTTCATCAAGGAGCGCGTCGGCCTGCAGATCGCCGGCGAGCGGATCTTGCTGCTCGCCGACCGCTCCCTGCACCCGCTCGCCGGGAATCTCCCGGCCTGGCCCGGCAGCATCCCGAGCGAGCCCGGCAACTACACCGTGCCGATCGACTTGGGCGGTGAGCGCACCATGGTGTCGATCGTGCGCACCGCGCTGCCGGGCGGGTACAACCTGCTCGTCGGGCGGGACGTGGAGCGATTCGCTCCGATCGAGAGGCGCTTCTGGTCCGGACTTGCGGCGGCGGTCGCGGTCCTGCTGGTCGCGGGGCTTCTCGGGGGCATCCTCATCCGCCGCGCGCTGCTCGCGCGCATCCACGGCATCCAGCAGACCGTGGCGGCGATCATGCGGGGGGATTTGAGCCACCGGCTCGCGGTGCGCGCGAGCGGCGACGAGCTCAACACCCTCTCCCAGACCATCAACCGCCTGCTCGAGCAGATCGAGCAGCTGGTCCACGGCGTCGCGAACGTCTCGAACTCCATCGCGCACGATCTGCGCACGCCGCTCGCGGAGCTGCGCTCGCGGCTCGAGGAGCTCTCCCTCACGCGTCCCGCCGCCGAGGAGACGTTCCAGGAGATCGACGCTGCCGTCTCGGACGTGGACCACGTCATTCGCATCTTCAACGCTCTGCTGCGGCTCGCGGAGATCGACGCCGGCACGCGTCGGTCGGGCTTCGTCGAGGTCGACGTGGCGGACCTCGCCGCGAAGGCGGTCGAGTTCTACCTGCCCGCCGCCGAGCTCGAGAACCGCAGCTTCGTCTTCCGCGAGGGCGGACCGGTCCTCGTCCGCGGAGATCGCGTGCTGCTCGCGCAGGCGATCAACAACTTGGTCGACAATGCCCTCAAGTACGTCGGCAAGGGCGGGCGCATCGCCGTCGAGGCGATCCGCAGGCCGGACGGCACGGTCACCCTCAGCGTCGCCGACAACGGCCCGGGCATCCCGGACGCCGAGAAGCCGAAGGTCACGCAGCGCTTCTACCGCGGCGATGCGAGCCGCGGGACGCCGGGGATGGGACTCGGGCTGAGCCTCGTCGAGGCCATCGCCAAGCTGCACGGCGGCTCGCTCGAGCTCGCGGACAACCATCCGGGGCTGCGCGCGCGGATGACGCTCGAGGGGAGCGCCGCGCCGCAGCCGCTCCCCGAGCAGCACCCCGGGCCGCGCCTCGAGCAGGCCGGAGCCGTCGGAGAGGCGTGAGCGGCGCCATGCGCGCAGCCGTCGTGCGAGCCTTCGGCTCCCCGGAGGGCATCACCGTCGAGGAGCGGCCGGAGCCCGCGCCGCGGCCGGGGGAGATCCTCGCGCGAGTGCTCGCGGCCGGCGTCAACTTCGCCGATCTGCTGATGGTGGCGGGACGCTACCAGGTGAGGCCGCCGCTGCCCTTCGTGCCGGGCCTCGAGTTCTGCGGCATCGTGACGGCCGTCGGGGCCGGCGTCGATCGGTGGCGTCCGGGCGATCGAGTCATGGGCGCTCCCCTCGGCGCCGGCTGCTTCGCGGAGCACGTCGCCGTGCCCGCACAGCAGGCCTTCCGCGCTCCGCCGAGCTTGCCGGACGAGCTTGCGGCGCAATTCCTGGTGGCGCACGGCACGGCCGCCTTCGCGCTCGAGCGCGCCCGGCTCCGCCCCGGCGAGACCGTGCTCGTGAGCGGTGCCGGAGGCGGCGTCGGCGTCGCGGCCGTTGACGTGGCGAGCCGGCTGGGTGCTCGGGTCATCGCGGCCGCGAGCCGTCCCGAGAAGCTCGACGCAGCCCGCGCCCACGGGGCGCACGAGGCCATCGACTACGAGGCCGAGGCCCTTCACGAGGCCATCGCGCGCCTGACGCACGGTCGGGGCGTTGACCTCGTGCTCGATACCGTCGGCGGCCGCTTCTTCGACGAATCCCTGCGCTGCCTCGCGCGCGGCGGCCGGACGCTCGTCGTGGGCTTCGCGAGCGGCGTGATCCCGCGGGCTCCGGCCGAATACCTGCTGATCAAGAATCTCACCGTCATCGGGATCGGCTTCGGCGGCATCCTCGCGGAGCAGCCCGAGACCGTCGAGGCCGTCATCGAGGGGCTCCTCCGGCTGCATGCCGCGAGGCCCTTCGCCGCCGAGGTCGGCGGGCGCTTCGGCCTCGAGCAGACGGGGCGCGCGCTTCAGCGGCTCGCCGATCGCGCCGTCGTCGGCAAGCAGCTCATCCTGCCGCGCTAGCGCACGGCCCGAGCCGCTCGAGGAGCGCCTCGTCGGGCGCGCGCGCCTCGGCCGGGTCGGGGTTGAGCGCCTGGATGCACACGTGGTCCGCACCGGCGTCCCAGTGCTCCCGGATGCGCCTGCGGATCGCCTCGAGATCCCCCCAGGCGACGAGCGCATCGATCAGCCGGTCCGAGCCGCCGTCCGTCAGATCGGAGTCGCCGAAGCCGAGCCGCTTGAAGTTGTTGAGGTAATTGGGCGCGGCGAGATACAGGCGGAGCGCTTGCCGAGCGATCGACCGGGCCTTCGACGGATCGCGCTCGAGCAGCACCTTCTGCTCGGGGCACAGCCACTTGCCCGGACCGAGGATGCGGCGCGCCTGCGCGGTGTGCTCCGGCGTGACGCAGTACGGGTGCGCACCGTCCGCCATGCTGCCGGCGAGCTCGAGCATCCTCGGGCCGAGCGCCGCGAGCACGATGGGCGGCCGCTCCGCCGGCGCCGGCGCCCGGTACGGCGCCTCGGCCATCTGCTCGAGGTAGGCGCGCATGCGGCTCACCGGCTTCGGGTCGTAGAGGTGCCCCCGCACGCGCTCGACCATGTGAGCGTGCGAGACACCGAGGCCGAGCAGGAAGCGCCCGTCCGACTGCTCGGCGAGCGCGAGTTGCGCCGATCGCATCGCGAGGGGATCGCGCGCGTAGATGCTCGCGATCCCGGTCGCGACGATGAGCTTGTCCGTGCGGGCGAGGAGCCAGGCGGCGAAGGGAAAGGGATTGCGCCCGAAGGCCTCGGGAATCCAGAAGGTAGAATAGCCCCACCGCTCGGCACGCGCGGCGAACGCCGCCGCCGACCCTGCCGTCAGGGTGTCCGTGAACGCCCAGACGCCGAGCTTGCCGAGCTGCATGGCGCGCATTCTGCCCCGCGGCGCGCGGCGACTCCACCTCCTCGGGGCGGCGTGCGGGGAGTGGCCGCACGCGGGGCGTTGCCGCGCGCAGGGTGTTGCGGGCGCGCCGCTTGAAAGGCCCATCCCCGTCCGTGTAGCCTGCCGCCTGCAGGACTTACGGGGGGGATGAACATGCGACGATCCGGTACACGCAGCCTGCCGGCTGCGCTCGGGGTGGCCTTCCTCGCGATCGGCGCGGCGCTCGGCGCCCGCGCAAACGCCGCGACGGCATCTTGCAACAGCGCCTGCCTGAAGGGCCTGGTCGACTCCTACCTCGCGGCGCTCGTCGCCCACGATCCCTCGAAGGTGCCGATCGCCGCGGACGCCCGGTTCGTCGAGAACACGGTGCGATTGAAGCCCGGAGAGGGACTGTGGCAGACGGCGAGCGCGGTGCCCACGACGTTCGCGATCTACGTTCCCGATCCGGTCGCCGAGCAGATCGGCTTCCTCGGCGTGATGCAGGAGAACGGCAAGCCGATCGAGCTTGCCTTGAGGCTGAAAGTCCGCCACGGCGAGATCACGGAGATCGAGCATCTCATCGCCCGGAACCTGCGTGCGCCGTCCCTGAAGAACCTCGAGACGCCGCGTCCCGCCTTCCTCGCGGTGGTCCCGCCGAGCGAGCGCAGCCCGCGCGCGACGATGCTGAAGATCGCCTACTCCTATTACACGGCACTCGTGACCGGCAACGGCCATGCGGCGCCGTTCGCGGACGACTGCGTGCGCCACGAGAACGGCATGCAGACGACCTCGAACAGGCGTCCGGCGCAAACGCCGATCAGTCAAGCGGGGGCCGCCGGACCGATGGCGAAGCTCGGCGCGCTCGGCTGCTCGGCGCAGATGGACACGCACACGTTCGACTACATCACGCGGATCGAGCCGCGGCGCGTGTGGATCGCGGACGTGCGGCACGGGCTCGTCTTTGGGCTCTCCCAGTTCCGCCAGCCGATGAAGCAGAAGTTCGTGAAGATCGTCGGAGTGCCGGGCATCGACCGGATTCCGATGAACTTCAAGCCGTTCGATCTGCCGGCCGCGCACATCTTCAAGGTGAGCGGCGGGAAGATCCACGAGATCGAGGCCATGGGGTTCACGATGCCGTACGACTCGAAGACCGGCTGGGAGCCCTCCGCAGCGGTGCATTGAGCGCCGGCGCATCGAGCCTCGAGCCTCGAGCCGCCTGCGCCTCGAGGCCCGGGCGGCCCGCAGCCGCTCAGAATCGGCGCTCGGCGGGCGGGGGCGGGGTGTACTGGTAGATCCAGGTCTCGGTGAGCGGCTGGCCGTCGAACGACAGGTACAGTCTCAGATCGATCGGCTCCGTGCTCGAGTCGGTCGGCACGAGGTCGAACATCGCGCGCCAGCCCGCGAGCGGGCGCAGCGGGCGCGCCGAGGCGATCTCGATGCGCCCGCGGGACGCCGAGATCACCGGAACCACGCGGTCCGCGTCCGTGAGCATCTGCAGATCCCCGCCGAAGAAATCCACCACGAAGCGCCACGAGAAATAGGTGCGCTGCTGGCCGAGCACCCCTCCGATGCCGGTGCGAGTCGCGCCGGTCGTCGCGAGGGGGGGCCTCACCGGTGGGTCGCGGCACCAGGAGAGCCGATAGGCGTAGAGCAGCTCCTCGCCGCGCTCGGGCTGGGTCGCCGGATTCCAGAACGCGACGACGTTGTCGAGCGTCTCGTCGCGAGTCGGGATCTCGACGAGCATCACCGCCCCGCGGCCCCAGTTGCCCCTCGGCTCCACCCAGACCGACGGGCGCTTCTCGTAGAAGACGCTGTCGTCCTGGTAGGCGGCGAAGCTGCGCTCCCGCTGCATGAGCCCGAAGCCGCGCGGGCTCTCATCGACGAAGCTGTTGACGCGCACGACGTTCGGATTGACGAGCGGACGCCAGAGCCACTCGCCCGTGCCGTTCCAGATCTGCAGCCCGTCGGAGTCGTGGATCTCGGGGCGCCAGTCCTCGGAGAGGCCCTTCTCGCTCTTGCCGGCGAAGAACATGCTGGTGCCCGGCGCGATGCCGATTCGCTCGATCGGCTTGCGCGGATAGAGTGCCGCGTCCACGTCCATGGTGAGCGTGTCGGCGACCGTGATGATGAACCGGTAGGCTCCGCTCACGCTCGGGGAATCGAGCAGGCCGTAGACCGTGAGCAGGCTCGAGTCCTGCTGCGGGCGCTCCAGGTAAAAGGCGATGAAATCGGGAAACTCCTCCCGCTCCGGCAAGCCCGTGCCGAGGGCGAGCCCGCGCTGCGACATCCCGTACTGCATCTCGCCGTCCACCGCGCGGAAGTACGAGGCGCCCTGGAACACGGCGCAGTCGCGGATCCAGTCGGTGTGAAAGAAGATGCGAAAGCCTCCGAAACCGAGGCTCGCCGGCAGCTCGCGCGGGCTGATGCCGGCGTCGCTGTAATCCCACATCCCCGGGTCGTACGCGATCTCGCGGGCCTCGCCGCTCTCGACGGCGTACATCCGCACGGGCTTGAGCACGCTGAAGCCGAGATGGGCGAAGCGGATCTGGTAGCGCAGCCCCTCCCCGGCCCAGAGCGAGCGCTCCTCGCGGTAGCGAATCGCCTCCCAGTGATCCCAGTCGAGCCGCGTGATGGCCGCCGGCAGCCGGTCGGGCGCGGGACGGTACGGGGCGGCGGCGAGCGTGCGCGCGACGCCCTTCAATCGCGCATAGTCGAACGGCTGGGGCGCTCCGAGCCGCCGCACTCCGAGGCGTGTCTCGGCTGCGAGCGCCGGGAGCCACGCCTCGGCGGCCGCGACCGACAGCGCAGCCGCACCCTGCTTGAGAAAACCCCGCCTGGACATCCCGCCTCTCCTCGACACCCGCGCGGGATGCTACCCCGGAGGCCGCACGAGGTTCCAGGAACCTCGAGGTGCCGGCACTCCGAGGGCGGCCGCGGAAGGCCAGGGCGTCAGCGCCGCGCGGCGATGTCCTGCGGCGTGAGGTTCGCCGAGTGGCCGCCGAGCTGGCGGCTCGCGTAGTCGATGACGGCCGCGAGGTCCGTGTCCGTGAGGCCCGTGCCGAAGCGCGGCATGAAGAAATGGCCCTGCGCGGTATCGAGCGTGGAGCCGTAGAGCACGGCCTGCGTGAGATTGATCGCCTGCGCATCGGCGAGCGTCTCCGCGCCGTGCAGCGCCTCGTACTGGCTTTGGGTGCCCGTCCCATCGGCGCGGTGGCAGTTGGCGCACTCGCGCACGTAGACCTGATGTCCGTACTCGAGGTTCGCGACGTCCGTCGACGGCGCGGCGTCCTCGACCGGCACCACGCTCGGAATCGGCTCGAGCGAGCGCAGGTAGGTCACGATCGCGCGAATATCCTCGAGCGGCAGATACCGCAGGCTGTTCGAGACGGCCTCCGCCATCGGGCCGGAGGCGGGGCCGTGGTCCTTCGCAAATCCGGTGGACAGGTACGAGACGAGATCGTCATCCGTCCAGCCGCCGATGCCGCCCGCCTGGTCGGGGGTGATGTCGTAGGCCTTCCACTGCTGCGTGAGGGCCCCGCCGTAGGCTTTCGACCGCTCGACCGCCTGCAGTAGGTTGCGCGAGGTGTGGCATTCGCCGCAGTGGCCGAGCGCCTCGACGAGGTACTTGCCGTGGTTCCATGCGTCGGACTGGGTGCGATCGGGCGCGAAGCGGCGGTTCGAGTCGAACAGCCAGCTCCAGTACGCCATGAGGAAACGCTCGCTGAACGGAAACCGCATGGCGTCCGCGGGCGGCGTCGAGTGGACGGGCGCAAGGCTGAACAGGTAGGCCTTGATGGCGAGCACGTCGGCGTCGCTCAGCAACGTGAAGGAGGCATACGGGAAGGCCGGATAAAGATGCACGCCCCCCTTGCCGATGCCGAGCTGCAGCGCGGCGCGAAAGTCATCGTCGCTCCAGCTGCCGATGCCCGTCTGCCGGTCCGGCGTGATGTTCGGCGAGTAAAGCGTGCCGAAGCGCCCGAGGTCGAAGGCGCGGCCGCCCGCAAAGGGCGTGCCGCCCGGCACCGTGTGGCAGCTCACGCAGTCGGCCGCCCTCACCAGGTACGCGCCGCGCGCGACCGTCTCCGGCGTCGCCGCGACGTCCGGCCGATGGGGAACGCTCATCGTGAACGCGCGCCACGTCACGACGACGCCCGCAAGCACGATGAGGATCGGTACCCAGATCCAACGCTTCATGGGAGCTCCCGCAGCGAGTCCTCGTCGGCGGCCGACGTTGATCGAGTCAGAGCTCATCGGCGAGCCGACCGCGGAGCGAGTGTAGCCGTGCCCCCGGCGGAAATGAAAGGCGGGCCGATGGCGGCTCCGCTATCATCATGGCCCGTCTCGGCGGGAAAATATTTACCCGTATATAACGCTGCGCGGGCGGCCCGCTCGGCTCACGGCATCGCGCGGCGCGGCGCGGGCGATTCTTGCGGGAGATCGGCATTCCGAGGCGCGAGCGCCTCGAGGCGGTAGCCTGCGACCATCGCATTGAGCGCGCGCACCTGCTCGACGATCGACTCGCTCGCCGCCGCGGCCTGCTCGACGAGCGCCGCATTCTCCTGGGTCATCGACTCCATCTGCATCACCGTGCGGCTCGCGTGCTCGATCTCCGCGGACTGCTCGCGGCTCGCGCTCGCGATCTGCGCGACGATCTCGGTCGCCTGCCGCACGGCGGCCACGATCTCGGCGAGCGAGCGGCCGGACTCCTCGACGAGGCGGCTTCCCTCCCCGACCCTCGCGACGCTGTCCTGGATCAGCGCCTTGATCTCCTTCGCGGCCGTCGCGCTGCGTCCGGCGAGGTTGCGGACCTCGCTCGCGACCACCGCGAAGCCGCGCCCCTGCTCGCCGGCGCGCGCGGCCTCCACCGCCGCATTGAGCGCGAGCAGGTTCGTCTGGAAGGCGATCGCGTCGATCACGCCGATGATGTCGGCGATCTTGCGCGCCGCGGCGTTGATCCCGCCCATCGCCGTGACCGCGGAGCCGACGACCGAGCCGCCCTTCTGCGCCCGGTCGCTCGCGGTGGTCGCCAGCTCGTTCGCGCGCGCCGCGTTCTGCGCGGTCTGCTTGACGGAGCCCGCCATGTTCTCCATCAGGGTCGCGGCCCGCTTGAGGTGGGAGGCCTGCTCGTCCGCGTGGTGCGCGAGGTCCATGTTGCCGCTGCCGATCTGCTCGGCGCCGTTCTGCACCTCGCCCGTCACGTCCTTGATCCGCCCGACGAGCGCGGCCACCACGTCGAGGAGCGAGTTGACGCCCTCGGAGAGCGTCGCGAGCTCGCCCGTCTTGCCCTCGAGGGACAGCCGCCGCGTGAGATCGCCCTCGGTCGCCGCCGCGACGACGGCATGGGTCTCCTGCACGGCGCGCCGCAGCTGCTCGGCGAAGCTCACCTGCGCGGTGATATCCGTCGCGTACTTGACGATCTTGAACGGCTTGCCCTCGGCATCGAGGATGGGGTTGTAGCTCGCCTGGATCCACACCTCGCGGCCGCCCTTGGCGAGGCGCTTGTAGCGGCCCGCGTCGTACTCCCCGCGAGCGAGCCGCCTCCAGAACGCGTGCTGCTCCTCGCTCTCGCGCGAGCCTGCCTCGAGGAGCATGCCGTGAGGTCGGCCGCGCAGCTCATCGAGCGTGTACCCGGTCATCGCGAGGAAATTCTGATTCGCCGTGCGGATCGTGCCGTCGAGATCGAACTCGATGACGGCCTGAGCCTTGCTGATCGCGGCGAGCTGGCCGACGCCGTCGGACAGCTTCATCATCTGGTCGGTCACATCGACCGTGTGCTTCACCACCTTGTACGGGCGGCCGAGCAGTCCGAGGATCGGGTAGTAGGTCGCCTGGACCCACACGACGCGGCCTTTCTTGCCCATGCGCTTGTAGTGCGCCGACTGGCACTCGCCGCGGCGCAGCCGCGCCCAGAACTCGCGGTACTCGGCCGAATCGGCGTACTGCGGGTCCACGAACATCCGGTGGTGGGCGCCCCGCAGCTCCTCGCGCGAGTACTGGGAGGCCTTCAGGAAGTTCTCGTTGGCACGGAGCACGTTGCCCTGCAGGTCGAACTCGATGACGGGCAGCATCCGGCCGAAGGCGGCGACCTGCCGGCGCATGTCCGCGCAGTGCCACACGCCCGATGCGAGGCCGTGCAGCCAGCCACCGAGGAGCGCAAGAGGGTTCGAGGCCATCACCTGCAATCTCGCGCGGCCCGGTTCTCGCCGGACCGCTCCGGGCGCCTGCTCAGGGACGAGGGGGGAGCCGGCGCATCGCCCCTCGGGCTTTATCGGCGGGTCACCTTGCGGCTTGATGCGATGTGCGTCGCAATATCGCGAGGGCCGCCCGCCGAGCCGCCTGCCTCACGGAGAGAGCAGGCCCTCGAGCTGCGCCGCGCACTCGGCCGCGCCGCGGAACAGGATGGTCCGGAAACCGAGCCGGCTCGCCGCCTCGATGTTCGGCGGATGATCGTCGATGAAGGCGGACTCGGCCGGCGTGAGGCCATGCGCCCGGCACAGATGCTCGAAGATGGCCGGCTCGGGCTTGACCGTCTTGACCTCGGCCGAGATCACGATGCCCGCGAAGACGCTCCAGAAGTCGTACCGCTCGCGCAGCAGCGCGAACGTCTCGGCCGAGACGTTCGACAGGCCGTAGAGCGGAACGCGGCGCCGGGAGAGCTCGCGCAGGAGCGCGACGGACTCGGGGATCGGCGTCAGCGAATCCTTCGCGTGCTGCACGAGCGAGGCGATCTCCTCGCGCGGCCGATCCGTGCGCTCGGCGAAGCGCCGCACGGCCGCCTCCTCCGCGAGCGTTCCGCGATCGATCTCCACCCAGTCCGGATGCTCGAACACGGCCCGCCGCACCCGCTCGCGCAGCGCCTCCTCCCGGTAGAAGCGCTCGAGGATCTCCTGCGGCTTCCAGCGCACGAGGACGCCGCCGAAATCAAAGATGACGTTGCGGACGGGCGGCGCGCGACCGCGCCGCCCGCGCTCAACCGCATCGGTCAATCAGCGCTTGCTCGTCGTGTGACCGCGTCCGTCGCGTGTCTCGTTGCCCTTGAAGTGCGCCACGCGGGCGACGGACCTCCGCGGATCGCGCTGCGCGCCGGGCTTCGGCCTCGGGCCCCGGTAGCCGCGCCGCGGATCGAAATGATTGTTGACCTGACCGTGGAAGCCCGGCGGACCGTGGAACCACGGACCCGCGCCGATGAACACTCCGCTCACGAACCATTCCGGACCGTAGTAGCCGTAAGGCGCGCACGGGTACGGCGGGTAGTCGTAGTAGCCGTAGGGACACACCGGAGGCACACCGATGCTGATGCTGATCTGAGCCTGCGCGCGCGGCGCTGCGCCGAGGAGCGAGAGGGCGAGCGCCCCGGCGAATGCGAGATACGTGGATCCTCTCATGAGTCCTCCTACTGAAACGACCATCCAACGGGCGCCATCATAGCGTCGAACGCCCTCCGGCGCACCGCCCGGCTGGGCCGCGCGCGGGGGCTTGCTATAGTACTCCCCGACATCCCGGCGCAGCCGCGGGCCCGCGCACAAGGACTCCCATGGACGCCCCGATCATCTACACCCTCACCGATGAGGCACCGGCGCTTGCGACCTACTCGCTGCTGCCCATCGTGCAGGCGTTCACGAGGCCGGCGTCGATCGCGGTCGAGACCCGCGACATCTCCCTCGCCGGCCGCATTCTCGCCCAGTTTCCGGACGAGCTCACCGCGGCGCAGCGCGTGCCGGACGATCTCGCCGAGCTCGGCGCGCTCGCCCAGCGGCCGCAGGCGAACATCATCAAGCTGCCGAACATCAGCGCCTCGGTGCCGCAGCTGAAGGCGGCCATCGCGGAGCTGCGCGCCCAGGGCTACCGGGTTCCCGAGTACCCGGAGGAGCCGGCCGATGAGGCGCAGCGGGCGATCAAGGCGCGGTACGCGAAGGTGCTCGGCAGCGCGGTCAATCCGGTGCTGCGCGAGGGCAACTCGGACCGCCGCGTGGCGAATGCCGTCAAGCAGTACGCGCGCAAGCACCCGCACTCGATGGGCGCGTGGTCCGCCGCATCGGCGACGCACGTCGCTCACATGCGCGATGGGGATTTCTACGCGAACGAGCAGTCCGCGCTCATCGCGCAGGCCGACCGCTTGCGCATCGAGCTCATCGAGCGCGACGGCCGCACGACCGTGCTCAAGGACTCCGTGAAGGTGCTGCCGGGCGAGGTCATCGCGGCGACCTTCATGCGCTGCGAGGCCTTGCGCGAGTTCTACCGCGCGCAGATCGCGGACGCCCAGCAGCGCGGGGTGCTGCTGTCGCTGCACCTCAAGGCGACGATGATGAAGGTGTCCGACCCGATCATGTTCGGTCACGCGGTGAGCGTGTACTTCGAGGAGGCCTTCACTCGCCACGCCGCGATCTTCAAGCAGCTCGGCATCGATCCGGACAACGGCGTGGGCGACGTCTACGCGAAGATCCGAGCGCTGCCCCAGGCCGAGAGCGCCGCCATCGCGGCCGACCTGCAGGCGGCCTACACGACCCGGCCGCCGCTCGCCATGGTCGACTCGGACAAGGGGATCACCAACCTGCACGTCCCGAGCGATGTGATCATCGATGCGTCGATGCCCGCGGCGATTCGCGCCTCCGGCCGGATGTGGGGCCCCGACGGCAAGCTGCACGACATCAAGGCGATGATTCCGGACCGCTGTTACGCGGGCATCTATCAGGCCGTCATCGACGATTGCAAGCAGCACGGCGCCTACGACGTGGCGACGATGGGCAACGTGAGCAACGTCGGGCTGATGGCGCAGGCCGCGGAGGAGTACGGCTCGCATGACAAGACCTTCGAGATGGCCGCGGGCGGCGTCGTGCGAGTCGTGGACGGCGGCGGGAACGTGCTCACCCGGCATGAGGTGAGCCGCGGGGATATCTGGCGCATGTGCCAGACGAAGGATCTTCCGATCCGCGACTGGGTGAGGCTCGCCGTCGAGCGGGCGCGGGCGACCGGCTCGCCGGCCCTCATCTGGCTCGACGTTGAGCGGGCTTACGATCGCAACGTGATCGAGAAGGCGCGGCGGTACCTGCGCGATCACGACACCGCGGGGCTCGACATCCGCATCCTCCCTCCCGTCGCCGCGATCCGCCTCACGCTCGAGCGGCTGCGCGCGGGAGAGGACACGATCTCCGTCACGGGCAACGTGCTGCGCGACTACCTCACGGACCTCTTCCCGATCCTCGAGCTCGGCACGAGCGCCAAGATGCTCTCCATCGTGCCGCTGCTCGCGGGGGGTGGGCTGTACGAGACCGGCGCCGGAGGCTCCGCCCCGAAGCACGTCCAGCAATTCCTCGAGGAAGGCCATCTGCGCTGGGACTCGCTCGGGGAGTTCCTCGCGCTGCAGGTCTCGATCGAGGACCTCGCACGCAAGACGGGCAATGCCAAAGCGGCGTGCCTCGCCCAGGCGCTCGATGCCGCGAACGGCAAGGTTCTCGAGCTCGACCGATCGCCCTCGCGCAAGACGGGCGAGCTCGACAATCGGGGCAGCCACTTCTATCTGGCGCTCTACTGGGCGCAGGCGCTTGCGGCCCAGACCCGGGACGCGGAGCTGCAGCGCCGGTTCACGCCGCTCGCGGCCGCGCTCGCTCTGCAGGAGTCGCGGATCGTCGGGGAGCTGAGCGGCGCACAGGGATCCCCCGTCGACGTAGGCGGCTACTACCACCCGAGCGCGGATCGATGCGCTCGGGCCATGCGGCCGAGCGCGACGCTCAATGAGATCCTCCGTGGGCTCGAGTGAACCGCGCGCTGCTCATCGCGCTGATCGTCGCGTGCGCGTTCTTCATGGAGAACCTCGACGCGACCATCATCGTGACGGCGATCCCCCCGATCGCGCAGAGCTTCGGCACCAGCGCGACGCGCATGAGCCTCGGCATCACCGCTTACGTGCTCGCGACGGCGGCCTGCATCCCGGCGAGCGGCTGGCTCGCCGACCGCGTGGGGGCCCGCAACCTCTTCTGCGCCGCGATCGGCGCGTTCACCCTCTCCTCCATGGCGTGCGGGGCGGCGCCGACCTTCCACACCTTCATCGCCGCGCGGGTCGTGCAGGGGGCCGCGGCGGCAATGATGTCGCCCGTCGGCCGGCTGGTCGTGCTTCGCAACACCGAGAAGCGCGACCTGATGCAGGCTCTCTCGACGCTCGTCTGGCCGGCCCTCTTCGCCCCCGTCGTCGGTCCGCCGCTCGGTGGCTTCATCACCGGCGTCGCCTCCTGGCGCTGGATCTTCTACGTCAACGTGCCGCTCGGCCTCGCGGGCATGGCCCTCGTGCTCGCCTTCGTTCCGAATCAGAAGGCCGATGAGCCGACGGCCTTCGACGCCAAGGGCTTTGCCCTCATGGCCGTCGCGCTTGCCTGCCTCACCTCCGGACTCGACGCCGTCGGCGCCCGCGCGATCCGCCTTCCGCTTGCCGCGAGCCTGCTCGCGGCCGCGACGCTCGTCGGCGCGCTCGCCGTGCGGCATCTGCGCGCGATCCCCGCCCCGGTCGTGAGATTACAGGCCTTGCAGCTGCGCACGTTCTTCGTCGGCTGCGTCTCGGGCGGGTGCATCTCGCGCGCCGCGATCGGCGCCACCCCGTTCCTGCTGCCGCTCATGTTCGAGGTCGGGTATGGGCTCACGCCCGTCGCCTCGGGGATGCTGCTGCTCATCTACATGGCCGCGAACCTTGCGATGAAGGCGATCACCAATCCGATCCTGCGGCGCTTCGGCATGCGCAACGTGCTCATCTGGAACTGCGCGATCGCCTCCGCGTGCATCGCCGCGTGCGCCCGGATCTCCCCCGGGCTACCGCTCGTGGTGACGGCGGCGATCCTGCTGCTCGCGGGCGCGAGCCGCTCGATGCAGTTCACCGCCGTCAGCTTCGTCACCTTCGCCGACATCGCCCCCGAGGAGCGCGCCTCCGCGAGCGTGCTCTCCTCGCTCACGCAGCAGATCAGCATGGGAATGGGCGTGTCGGTCGGCGCTCTGATGCTCAACTTCAGCCGCCTGATGCGCCATTCGCCGAGCCTCGACCTGCACGATTTCCGCGTTGCCTTCGTCGCGGCCGGCGTGCTCGGCGCGCTCGCGATCTTCTCCTACGCGGGCCTCGCGGCGGATGCCGGAGCGGAGCTGAGCGGGCACGGGGCCGGCGCCGGCGCGCGGTAGCCCGCGGCTTGGCGGTCCGCTCGATTTGACCGAATGCGGCGCTCGCGCTCGCCGCAGCTCGACGCAGCTCCGCGCATGAGGTAGGCTCCGGTCACTGCATCCGGGGGATCGAGCGACCCGCGCGGCGCGCGAGCCGCCCCCGTCCTGCCGACAACACGAACAACAAGGGGGACAGGATGATCGCGAGCACGCTTCCGTTGGCACTCAGCATCGCGGCCGCGCTGCTCGTCGTCACCCTCGGGCCGCGCCCGCGCGGGGAGCGCAAGCTCGCGCAGGTGCTCGGCTCGGTCCGGCGCCGGCCGCCCGGGAGCTTGCTGAGGACGCGCGTGGCGCTCCTCGTCCTCGCGGCCGCGCTGCTCGTGGTCGCGCTCGGCGGGGGGACTCAGAACGGGTAGTTGAGGCCGGTGAACACCGCCGCGCCCTCGTTCCCGTAGCCGATATCGACGTAGCCGACGACGAACGGCCGGGCGACGCCGCGGAAGCCCACCCCCACCGCCTTGTGCAGCTGCGTGAGCGGCACAGTACCGAGATCCGAGAACACACGGCCTGCGTCCACGAACGGCGTGAGCTCGATGTCGATCGGTGTGGCGGTGGCGTGGATCGACATGATCTTGTGTCGCAGCTCGACGGAGGCCGCGAAGGAGTTGCGATCGTAGAAGCGCCCCTCGCCGTAGCCTCTCAGCAGCTGCTCGCCGCCGATCTCGCTCTCACCGCCGCCGATGCTGCTCAGCGCCCAGAACGGCAGGTCGCTGCCCGACAGCACGTACCGCAGGGCCATGTGCGCCGCGAGAACCGTCGCGGGCGTGACCGGCCAGAAGGCGCGGCCATCGATGCCCGCCTCGCTCTCCTCGGAATCGTTGAGCACGCCGCCGCGGCTTGCGATGCCGGTGTAAGCCACCCACTCGACCCCGCGCGTCGGAACGGTCAGATTGTCGCGGGTGTCGTAGACGATCGACAGGCGGTTCAGCACCTCGCGATTGGTGCCGAGCCCGGGAACGTCGGGAAAGAGCACCTGGATCGAGGGAATGTGCGAGAGCGTGCCCGGGAGCACGTCCACGATGCGCACGCGCCCGGTGTACTGCAGCTGCCACGCGTGACTCAGGTTGAGTCCGATCTGCGCCTGGAACAGCTCCTGCTGGTTGGTGTAGTTCGTCTGCGCGCTCTCTTTGGTCCCGTTGCCGATGCCGTAGAAGCGCGGCGTGCCGTCGCGATCGAAGATCACGCTCGTCGAGAACGACCAGCGCTCCCGGCGCAGGAGCCCTTGCTGGTACTGCGCGTTGAGCCCGCGCTCGACGCGCTCCTTGATCTCGCCGACCACCGACCATTGCTCGTCGGCCGAGGGGTACGAGTAGAGCCGCCCGTGCACTCCCCAGCCGAAGTACGGGTTGTAGATCACATCCGGCGCGATGATGCGGCGGATCGCGCCGTTCTCATCCGTCTTGAGCCACGTCGGGATGAGCCCGAGCGTCGTGCCGCTGTCCGGGTCGACCGCGATCTCCGGAACGGGGATGAACGGCGCGGTCGCCGGGTCGAACCAGCGCGCGAGGGCCGAGCTCGGGGCGGTCGGGGGACTCGGTGCCGACGCGGGCGATTGCGTCTGGGGCACCCCGGGCACCTCGGCCGGGTCCTGCGCCCAAGCGCCCGCGGCGTCAAGCGACGCGGCGATGCCCACCGCCAGCGCGACCACCGCGGCAAGACGGCAAGGAGGTGCTGCGCGCGGCGTGCGCCGAGGCGCCTCGCTCATCGCAGGACTGGCGCGATGCACCGGAGGAGTCGGTCGATGTCCGCCGAGCTCACCTCGCCCATGGTCGAGATGCGAAAGAGCGTCCGCGAGAGCTCCCCCTGCCCCGCGTAGATCACGAAGCCCTCTGCCTTCAGGGCGTCGTGCAGGGCCGCGTAGGCGAGACCTGCCGGCAGCCGGTACGAGCGCAACACCACCGACGACTGCTCGGGAGGCACGACCGCCGCGATGCCGAGCGCGGCGAGCCCTGCGCGCACCTGCTCGGCGAGCGCGGCGTAGCGCCGGTGGCGGGCCGGCTGCCCGCCTTGCTCGGCGAGCTCGCGCAGGGCCTCGACCAGCGCGTAATGGGCGTGGACGGCGGGTGTGAACGGCGTGTCGCGCCGATCCTGCAAGTCCGCGAGCCGGCCGAGGTCGAGATAGAAGGCGCGGCTCACCGCCGCGCGCAGCGCGCTGCGCCGCGCGACCACAAAGGAGACTCCCGGCACGGCGTGCAGGCACTTGTTCGCCGTTGCGGCGACCGCCGCGAGGCTCTCGTCGGCGAAGTCGATCGCCTCGGCACCAAAGCTGCTGACGCCGTCCACGAGCAGCCGCACGCCGCGCCGGCCGCACAGCTCCATGAGCCGTTGGAGCTCGTTGAGTCGCCCGGTCGTCGTCTCGTGGTGCACCACCGCGACGTGCGTGAAGCGCGCGCTCGGGGCGGCACCGTCGAGCCGCGCGGCGACGGCTTCGAGGTCGAGCGCGCGGGTCCACGCGCCCATCACCCGCTCGTGCGCGATCCCGTACCGCTCGCAAATCTGCGCGATGCGCTCGCCATACACGCCGTTCTCGAGCGTGAGTAGCCGGCCGGCCGAGGGCGCGAGTGAGGCCACCATGCTCTCGACCGCCGCGGTCCCCGATGCGCTGATCAGCACGGCGGCCCACTCGGCCGGGTCGAGCCGGTACGTCCCGAGCAGTCGCGCGCGCGCCTCCTCCTGCAGGTCGAAGAACTCCCTCTCGCGATGGCACAGGTCGGGCTGCAGCAGGCTCCGCCGTACCCGCTCGCTCAAGGACACGGGTCCCGGGTTCAGGAGCAGCATCAGCCGGCTCCGAAGTGCCGCATCAGGCGGCGCTTCACATCGAACGGCGCGATGGAGGGGCGCGGCAGATCGTGAGGGGTTCCGGGACGGATCAGCAGTCGCGCGAAGCGCGGGCCGCCGCGCGGCGGGGCATCGAGCCACGCGGCGATCTCGCCGAGATCGTCGGTCTCGAGCGAGGAGGCATAGCCGCACGCGGCGGCGATCTGCGCGAACGAGGTGCTCGGGGAGACCGTCGCCTGACCCCCCGTCGAGTCGTGCACGCCGTTGTCGAGCAGGAGATGCGTCAGATTCGGCGGGCCGTAGGCGCCGACGGTCGCGAACGCCCCGAGCCGCATCAGCGCCGCGCCGTCCCCGTCGAGCGCGAGCACGCGCAGGTCGGGCCGGGCGAGGGCGAATCCGAGGGCGAGAGGCACCACGCACCCGAGCGAGCCGACCATGTAGAGCTGGTTCGGTCGATCCTCGATGGCGTAGAGCTCCCGGCCGCAGTATCCGGTCGATGCCAGCACCACGGTCGATGCGCTCGGCGTGTGCGCCACGATCTCACGAAGCGCGTCGCGCCGCGAGGGCCTCGCCTCCGGAGCGCTCCGCCCCCCGCTCGACACGGCAGCCGCGAAGGTGCGCTCGGACGACCGCATCCCCGCACCGGCGCGTCCCGGGCCGAGGGCGTACGCGGCCACGCTGCCCTTCTGCATCACGAGCGCGTACGGCCGGCCACTCTCATCCATGTGTGCCGTCGCGCGGTCGAGTGCCGGGCCGATGGCGGCGGACTGCGTCGGAAAGAGCTCCCAGGGAATCTCCATGGTCTCGAGCATCGCCGGGGTGATCGGCCCCATGAGCGCGTGCTGCGGCTCGTCGGCAACGCCCGGCTGGCCCCGCCAGGTGACGACCAGCAGCTGCGGCAGGCGGAACGTCCAGGTGAGGGAGGTGAGCGGGCTCACCGCATTGCCGAGCCCGGAGTTCTGCATCATCGAGACGCCGCGGCGGCGCGCCGGTCCGGTGCCGCGCGCGAGCGCGATGCCCGCGATCAGTGCGACCGCATCGCCCTCGTTCGCCATGGACAGGTAGCGGAGCGAGGCGTCCTGCAGCACGTAATTGATGAACGGCGTGAGGAAGGAGCACGGGACGCCGGCGTACCACTCGAAGCCGCGCTCGCCCGCCGCCTCCACGAACTCGCGCGCTTCAATCATCGCCCCGATCCGCCGGTGCCGCGCCCGATCCCGTGCCGGACGCCGCCGCGAACGGCGTTTGCGCGTGCGCGAAGTCGCCCGCCCGGTGGAAGTCCTCGAGATCGTTGACGCCGCGCCAGTGGCCATGCACGTAGAGGACCTCGATCCGCGCTCCCTCGGCGATCAGCGCGTTGAGGAGGTGCGGGACGTCGAGCCGGTCGAAATCCGGCCGCGCGCGCAGCGCGCCGAGCACCGCCTTGAGCGATGCGAGCCCCTTGCCGCTCACTTTGAGCAGCCCGATCCAGCGGCCTTGGGCGCCGTCGCCCGGGGAGGCCGCCTGCGGCGCCCCCGGCGCCGCGGCTCCGACCTGCCGCCCGTCGGCCGCGCCGCACACCCGCTCGAGCAATACCGGCGTGCCGAACAGGCCGCGATCGTCCGCGCGCGAGCAGTAGGCGAAATCCCGCACCGTGCGGTTGCTCGCATCCGTCGGGGAGGAGTCCACCACCACGGAGAAGTCGGCCTTGCTCTCGAGGAGGTCGCGCAGCACGTAGCTGCGAAACAACAGATCGCCGTAGGAGATCACCGCGTCCGACTCGAGCGCGCCGGCCGCGCAGGCGAGCGAGGCGAGCTCGCCGGTCTCGGCGTAGCGCTCGTTCACGACGAGCTGGATGCCCGCCGTGTCGATCGCATCGGCCCGGTAGCCGCCGACGACGGTGATGTCGTTGATGCTCTCCTTCTTGAAGCTGTCCACCAGCCAGCGCAGCAGCGGCTTGCCGGCGATCGGCAGCATCACCTTCGGGCGGTCCACCGTCACGGCCTCGAGTCCGCGGCCGCGGCTCGCCGCGAGCACGATTGCCGCGCGCGAAGTGCCGCATGCGGCGAGGTAAAGCCGCTCGGCCGCCGAGTACTCATCGGCGTCCTGCAGGCGGAAGATCTCCGCGACCGGCACGATCCGGTCCTCGACGTTCACGAGCGTCTCGCTCGAGTGAATCTCCTTCGCGACGCTCTGCATGGCGGCGGCGGCGGCTCGCACCATGTGGTTGGCCCAGATGACGACGCTGATGCCCGCCTGGCGGAACACCGCGGTCGGCGTGCTGTAGTAGCGCGTCGGGACGATCACGAGCGGCGCGCGTCCCGCCCACTCGCGCGCGAACGCGACGATCTCATCCGGCTTCGAGAGCTTGCTGTGGATCAGGATCGCGTCCGCGCCGGCACGCCGGTACGCCTCGGCCCGCCGCAGCGCCTCCTCCATGCCCCAGCCGGCGATCAGCGCCTCGACTCGGGCGACGATCGAGAAGCTCGGGTCGCGCTGCGTGTCCTTGCCGGCCGTGATCTTGCCGGCGAACTCCGCGATGTCGGCGAGCGGCTGGCGCTCGCCGTTCAAGAAGCTGTTGGTCTTCGGAAACTGCTTGTCCTCGATGCACACCCCCGCGATGCCGCGCTGCTCGAGCTTGCGCACCAGGCGGCGCAGGTTGTTGAAGTTGCCGTAGCCGGTGTCGCCGTCGAGCAGGATGGGCAGATCGCTCGCGTCGGCCATGAACTCCAGCATCTCGACGACCTGCGTCCAGCTCGCCTCGTTGTTGTCGCGCACCCCGAACTGCGCGGCGATGCTGAGCCCCGACGCCCAGATGCCGCGGAATCCCACCTCGCGCACAATGCGCGCCGAGAGCCCGTTGTGCGCCTCCATCAGGAACTCGAGCCGGTCGCTCACGAGCATCTGGCGCAGCCGCGCGCTGCGCGTCGTCGCCTCCTCGCGGGCGAGCGGGCGGTTGAGCGCCGAGACGGCGGACCCATCGGGCGCGGCTTTGATCGGTACGGCCATGAGGGCGACTACAGTTGGGGCAGAACCTCGCTCGCCGCGCGCGCCACGTCGTTCGGGAAATCGATCTCGATCCAGGGCAGCCCCGTCACGTCGGCGACCTCGAAGGCCCGGCCGCGCTCCTTCAGCAGATCGCGCACCGCCTCCTCGTGCGGCAGGTGGGCCCGCCCCGCCGCGACGTAGCCGTCGACGAGCGCCGCGAGCCGTCGCGCCTCCGCCTCCGCGAACCGGAAGAAGCCGACCGACTCGCCGATGGTGTCGTAGCGCAGATCGGGGGGAAGCTGCTTGGCGAGCTCGACCGGCACGCCGTCGCGCACGCAGAGCTTGACGGGCTCCTCGCCGGGCTCGAACTCACGGTCGATGAGGAGCCGGTTCGCGGGCCGGTCCCCGGCGGCGAGCGCATCCATCACGCGCTCGTGGTAGAGCACGTCGGCGTCCATGAGCAGAACCTCGCCGCCGCGCGTCAGCGGCTCGGCGGCCGTGTGGACCGTGAGGAGGCTGCCGAGCTCGAATCGCGCGTTCAACACGATCTGCGGGCGTGGCCGCCAGCCGAGCCGGTCGAGCTCGGCCTCGATCAGCTCATGGCGAAAGCCGAGCGCGAGAACGACCTCCGCGACGCCTGCCTTCCTGAGGAGCAGCAAGTGCCGCTCGAGCAGGCTCTTGCCACCGAACTGCAGCAGGCACTTGGGCCGTTGCCGGTCCGCGGCTTGCTTGAGGCGCGAGCCGCGGCCCGCCGCGAGAATGATGGCGCGCATGAGACCCTCTGGAACGCCCGGGCTTCGGACTATACAAAAATGCGCGGCGCGCCGCCTCATCGGCCCCCGGGACCCGCGGGCCGGCTCGTCCTCAGTCTCCGGCGGCCGCGCAGGCGATGCGGCGGCGCCGGACCCGCTCGGTGAGGTACAACGACAGCAGCCCGGGCAAGCCGAGCAGAATCTCCCGCGCGCGCTTGGCGAGCGAGAGGGCCAGGGCGGCGTCCGCCTGCAGCCCCATCAATGGGGCGAGCAGCAGGTAACCGCCTTCCTGCACGCCGAGCGCCCCCGGAACGGCGAACGCCGCGCCGCGCACCGCCTGCCCGAGGCTCTCGAGCACCAGGGCATCGGCCCATCCGACGGGCGAGCCGATCAACTGCAGGATGAGATACACCTCCCCGGTGCCGATGAGCCAGCCCACGAGGCTCAGCACGAAGCTCGCGAGCGTCCGTCCGCCCCGCATGTACGTGCGCTCCACGGCGCGGTCGATCGCCTCGGCGTGGCCCGTGAGCCGCGACCAGTCGCGCGTGCCCCAGAGCCGAGCGATGGCGCGCATCGACCGGCCGAAGAGGCCGCGGCGCTGAACGAGGTAGAACAGCACCACCGGCACCGCGAGCACGACGCCGGCGATGAGCAGGAAGGAGCCAAGCCGCGGCGAGTGAGCGGCGTGAGGAGCCGCGCCCGCCTGCGCCGCGAGGAGCGCGAGGCCGATGAGGGCAAAGATCACCTGCGCGAGTCCCTGCAAGGTCGTGCTCACCGTGACCGCGGCGACGGCGTCCTGCATCGGCATCCCGCGGTGAGAGAGGCAGCGGGCCATCACCACCGGTCCTGCCACCTGCCCGACGGGCATCAGGCTGTTCGCGGACTCGCCCATCCAGCGGGCGAGCAGGGCGTCGCGCGCGGAGCCGCGCGCGGTCGCCGCATCGAACAGCACGCGGATCGCCACGGCATCGAGCGAGAGCGGCAGCACGTGAAACAGGGCGACGAGGAGCAGGCCCCAGCCCGCGGTCGCGAGCGTCGCGAACACCGGGCCGAGGCCCTGCGAGATCAGCACGCCCGCAAAGAGCAATGCGCCGGCCGTGAGCAGCCAGATCGCAGGCCGCCTCATGGCGCGCCTCGCCGGCCGCGGCGAAACACCTGGCGAAACCCGAAGTATCCGAGCGCGTCCTTCAAGTTCGAGATCACCCGCCACCCGAGGGGCATGCGCGGATCGGTCAGGTACTCAAAGGTGAGCGATACGCGCGACTCCCCGCGCCCGAGCGGCGTGATACGGTGGCGCAGGGCGTCTCCGTCGAAGAAGACGAGGCCCCCCGGCGGGATCTGCAGGGAGCCGGCGACGGGCGCGACGCCGCGCTCGCGCGTGTGCAGCTCGTAGTCGAGGCGGCATGAGGACTCATCGAGGATGCCGAAGAGCAGCGTGTAGCGGCGGCCCGCGTAGTAGGAGGTGTCGTAGTGCCAGCCGATGTGGTCGCCCGGCCGCGTGTAGAAGTAGAAGGCGTAGGCGTGCGGGTCCTCGGGCGGCGAGGGCTCGAGGCGCTCGCCCGAGACCTGTCCCAGCCATTCGATGAGGGCGGATGAGCGGTACAGATCCGCGACGAAGGGCGCGAGCTCGTCAATCGTGTGGCGGCTCACGCTGCCGCCTTGCTTGTGACCGGGCAGGTAGTTGCGGTTGACCGAGTCGCGCAGGGCCTCGACGGCGCAGGCGAGCTGCGCCACGGTCTCCCGCCCGAGGAACTGAGGCAGGTAGAGGAACGCGCCCTGCCGCGCGAAGTCCCGGCGCAGCGCTCGGGTGTCGAGGCCCCGCAGCCGCTCCGTCATCGCTCGATCGGCGTCGGGCCGCGAATCGGATCCGCCTGCCGCCCGGGATCCGCGCTCGCGCGCCGAGCTCGCGGGCAGGGCGATCAGGCGAGGCCCGTCCCGGAGGTGGAGTCGGCCACCGCCGGCTTCGCGCGGCGCATCACGCGGCGGTAGTCGATCACGACCCACACGGCGAAGAGCGGAGCGCCGATCGAGGCGGCGATCAGGTACGGCGTGACCGCATTGCACACGGTCACGACCGGAAGCAGGTACAGAATGTCCTCGGTCTCGAAGCCGCCGAACGAGCCCTGGCGGCTCGCCACCTTGCCGGCCAGCTCCTCGATGCGCATGCGAAGGAAGAAGATGAGCGCGACGGCGGTCCCGGCGATCGCACCGAGCGCGGCCGGCGGCACCGGCAGGGCGAGTCCCGGCCCGGGCGCGGCGCCCACCCCGACCCCCATCGCGAGGAACAGCAGGATCGTCACGGCGGCGTCGCTCGCGAGGTCGTATACGTGGCCGATCCGGGTGGACTGGCCGCTCAGGCGGGCGAGCTCGCCGTCGGCATGATCGAGGAAGTTCGAGACCACATAAAGCAGCGCGGCGAGGTTCGACCAGCCATACGTTCCGCAGGTAAAGGCGGCCGCACCGGCGAGCCCGAGCACCAATCGGGCGGTCGTCACGTGATTCGGCGTGACGGGGCCCTCCTTGAGCGGCGCCACGATCCGGCGCGCGAGCCGAGCGTCCCAGGGTCGGGCAGCGAGGCTCGCGGAGGAGAAGTCAGCAGACTTCGACATACCGGTCGATGCGAAAGGAGCCCGCCCGTACGCTAATCGGCTGTCATTCTAACCACATTTGGGCGGCAGATCGGAACGAAATACGGCCGATTCGGCCCATTTCGGCCGGCGCTCGCTGCAAGGCCGCCGGCCGGGCCACCCCGCGCCAGCCGCTCGCGAGACCCCGGCGCTCGAGCCGCGGAATTCTCAGCGTTTGCAAGCGGCTAGCGGTACATCCTCACGCGACCCTCATGCACCGCCTCACTCTCGGCCTTCCGGTCGCGGCGGCAGGCGGCAGGCGTCGATGAATCGCTGCCGGTCCGCCTCCGGTCCGATCTCCTCGGCCAGCCGCCGGCACAGTTGCTCCCAGCTCCCGGTGGACTTCGCGGCGCGCCCGACCAAGTGCTGGGCCACCGGTCCCACGTGCCGGGCGAGCTCGCGGGTCAGGTGCTGCAGTGCCCGCTCGTCCGGCGCGCGTTCCGAGGGGGCCGCGACAGGCGGGGGAGGATTCACGGCGGGCGCCGCCACCCGCCCGAGCAGCGCGCCGACGTGCGCGCACAGCCGCTCATAGTGCGACTCGCGCGGCAGCGCGAACGCGTCCATCCAGTGCTGCGTGCCGAGGAAGTACTCGAGGCTGCTCGAGGGCGGCACGTCCTCGATGCGGAACGGGAGGATCGGCAGTTGCCGGTGCACCGCGCACTCGACCTCGCGACGCACGTGCGGGGACTCGTTGCAGTGCCCGGAGAACACGAGGACCATCAGGCGCGCGTTGCCGATCGCGGTGATGATCGAGGCAGCCCAATCCGACGCCGGCACCACGTCGCGGGGCGCGACCCACACGCCGAAGCCGTGCGCCTCGAGGCGCGCGACGAGCTCGATCGCGCAGATCCGGTCGGGCTGGGAGTAGCTGACGAACACCTGGTGCGGCACGGTCTTAACTGTCCAGGAGCTTCAGCGCCTTCTCCATGCTGACGCGCAGCCGGTCGAATGCGCGGGCGAGCGCCCGCATCTCGGCGCTGCCGCCCGAGGGGATGGGCGTCGAGGTGTTGCCGAGGCTCACCGCATCGGCCGCCGCGGCCATGCGCTCGAGCGGCCTCGCGACCAGCCCGTGCACCATGATGTTGACGGCGATGAGGACCGCGAGAAGGGCGCCTGCGACCAGCTCCATCACTCCCCGGAACGCCTCGCGTGCGCTCGCCGTCGCGCTCGCAAGGGGCACCGAGACGATCTGGGCGCCCACGATCTCCTGCGGCTGCCAGCCAAACCCGTTGTCGGTGCCGTAGCGCGCGAGCATGGTCGCCGGCGCGGCCGAGGGCACGCTGTGGCATTCGAGGCACGGGGCGTCTGCCCGGATCGGCCGGGCCCGATACAGGGAGCTGCCGAGGGGCGTCTCGCGCTCGCCCACGATCTCGGTCGTTCCCGGATCGTTGCGGAACCGCTGGATGATGTCCGCTTCCCAGTCCGTCGCCCGATCCCGCGGATTGGTCGGGTTGAGCGTCGCTTCCTTGTACGCGTACTCCGGGTGCCGGGCGCGCAGGCCGAGGAACTGCTCGGTCGCCGCGTACGAGGGGATGCTCTGCGGCAGGAAGGCCTGCTTCATGCCCTCCTTGAGCAGCGGGACGATCTGCTCGGTGGTGTAGCCGCGGGCGGTGAGCGCGGCGTCCATCATGAGGCCGGCCTCGCGCAGCGCCCCGTTGCGGGCATCGAGCTCGAGCAAGTGCGAGCCGATCTCGCCGGCGACGAGCGCGGCGGCCGCGAGGACCGGGATCAGCACGAGATTGAGTCGGACGATGAGCTTCATCGCCTTGCAGCCGGCCCCCCGAAGATGACCGGATGCAGTGTGCCAGAGTTGTCCCGCACGCGGTAGGATCCCCGCCCGGGGCTTGCACGTCACGGATGCGGGATTATTATCAATTACAATTCCGCGAGAAATGGCCTCTTCGGCGTCGGCCCCCTCGGCGACAGGCAGCGGCAAGACTTGAGGGATCGCATGCGGCGTTCCGCCCTTCGAGCGCGTGCCCCAGCGGCGGTGGGTGCAGCACTGCTGTGCGCTCTCGGCCTGATCGGCGCGGATGTCCACTCCGCGGAACGGGCCCTCAAGGTCGGAGTGCGCCAGAGCATGTCGGCGACTCTCGTGACGCCCGACGGCCGGGGACCGTATCCAGGCGTGTTGCTGCTGCATACGAGCGGAGGCCTGGAGCCGGCCGATCTCGCCTTCGCCGAGCGCCTAGCGCACGCGGGCTACGTGGTGCTCGTGCCGGCGTTCCTCGACGCCTATCAGATCAGCGCGAGAACGCGCGCGCGCGCCTTCACGAGCGACGCCGAGGCGATCTACGCGGACTTCCTCGCCGCGCTCGACACGCTGTCGCACGAATCGAAGGTCGGCGGACGACGAATCGCGGCCCTTGGCTTCTCGAGCGGCGGCTACTTCGCCGTGTGGCTCGCGGCAACCGGGAAGGTCCAGGCCGGCATCAGCTACTACGGCGCCCTGTCGGGTGCCGGCACCGATCGGGACCAGGCCCGCTTCCGTTCCCTCTTCGGTAAGGAGAGCTCTCCGGTGCTGATCCTGCATGGCACGGACGACTCGACGGTCCCCGTCGGGGCCGCCAGACATCTTGCGGCCATCGTCCGCTCAGCGGGCAGTCCTTGCGAGATCCAGCTCTACGATGGCGCGGGGCATCGCTTTGACCGCGATACCGGTGCGGCCGACAGCGCCGCGGCGGCCGATGCGTGGCAACGCACCATCCACTTCCTCGGCGAGTACGTCAATTGAGAGGAGCCGCGCGAGGGCGGCGGCCGAGGAGCGCGCTCAGCCGCTCAGGGTGGCCGGACGCCGCCGCAGGATCACTGCCGCGCCGAGCAGTCCCGACACGAACAGCAAGACGCTCCCCGGCAAAGGCACGGGCGCAGGCAGGGTGCCTGCGAAGGCGACGTTGGTGAATTCCTCGCTGCCCGAGAACGAATCGGCAATGAGCTGCCCGTTGATGTCCCCGTTCTCGGCCGTCACACCGGCGTAGGGCGCGAGAATCGAGGCACTCAAGGTGCCCTCCACATTCACCGACGTCGCCGTGACGAAGTTAAAGAGCACGTCGGCCCCGCTGTCGAGACTGCCCGATTGTCCGAGGTACATGAAGGTCACGGGCCCGCTGCCGAGGATGTTGATCAGCACCGTCGCGTTCGTCGCACCGTTGATCTCGATGCTCGACAGGTTGAGCCCCGTGCTCCCGTCCTGGATGTTGACGACATTCAGGCCGCTTTGCAGCCCGCTCAGATCGAGCGAGGTGCTGCCCGATAAAGTGAGGTTGGTGCCGGAGAGCGCTCCGAGCTGCTGCGAATAGTTGGTGTAGTAGGTCTGGCTCGCGGCAAAGTTCACGAGCGTTTGATTGGGCACCGGGGTGGTGCCGGAAGTGAACCCGCCGTTGTTGTACGTGGGCGCGATGGTGCCGTAATAGATCGTGCCGGTGCCGTTATCCCCCACCTCACCGCCGTTGTTCGTCGTGAGCGCTCCGCCGACGACGAGCCGCGCGGGATCGGGACTCGACATCGAGGTGGAGCCGTTGCCCTCGATTCCGGTGGCGATCGAGTAGCTCGTGAGCGTGACGGCCCCGCCCGCCGCGAGGTTGCCGATCGTCTCGTCATCCAAACCGGTAAAGGTGCCGGTGCCGAAGATAAAGACGTTGTAGTCGTTCGACGGGCCAGGGATCTGCGCTGCGGCCGTCCTGGCGAGGACCAGCGCCAGCACCACCGGCCATGCGCGCGCAAGCTTCATGATTGATGAGTCCTCCCGCGCCCGGACCCTGCGCGGCAACCACCCGCGGGAATGTTCCGGCCCGTATGTATCCGTTCCGTGACGATCCTGTGACCGGCCGCCGTGTTGCGGTGCACGCTGCGCCTGCGTCAGGGTGCCCTGTGCCGGGTGGCGGGTGGCAGGTGGCGGGTGGCGGCCGGGAAGGCGGCCTCCGACGATGCTATCGGATCCGGCCCGCCCCAGGATTCGGCTCCCCCCAGGATTCGCACGGGGGTCTGCCGAGGAGCTGCCGTGGCTGCCGTCGAGCAAGAAGCCGCGCGAGCGTGCCGCGCCTTCGCAAGCGCCATCCTGCCGGAAGTCTTTGCCATCACTGGCGCAGGCTGGGGTAACGCGCGGCTACGCTCTCGTAGATGCGTTGCATGCTTTCAAAGCGCCGGTCTCTTTGCAGCAGACGGCGAAGCTCGTTCAGATCTCCGCGCGCGTTTGCATCGAAATGGCCGAGGGCGTGCACGACGTTTTCCGCGGCGTCGGCACAGGAGCCGCGAAACAGCTCCTCATAGCTGCGCTCGATGTAATCGGCACCACACTCCCTGCAAATCTCCGCGAGTTGCCGAGTCGCTTCCTGCAGCTTCGCTAGCCGCCGTTGGATTTCCTCTTCGTTGATCGCCTGCGAGGTCCCGCTCCGGATGGGTGCGAGCGCAGCGGGCAACGCGTCGGCACCGAGCGACCACCAGTCGCGTGTCTGCAGCGCGATCTCCATTGAGATGAATTGTTCTGGGACACTCCGCCTGAGCAGGATCACCCTCACGTCAGGGACCGACAGGACCTGCCGCAGTGCCACGAGGCTTGCCTCCGTCTTAGGCGCATCAAGGAATGGATCCTGCACGTGCTTCATTCCCGGCGGAGCCCAATCGGCGCGACAGATGACCATGGCGCGCTCCCGCACACTCTTGCCGTGCAGAATCGGCGGGTGAAACTCCGGACGCTCCCAGGGATTGAGGGGCTCGCGCACGAACGGGCGCGCCAGCCACAACTGCGCGCATTGCATGAGTGTCGAGCTCCCGCAGCGGGGAGTGGACAGGATGATGTACTTCAGCACTGGGGCAGCCCGCGGTACAGTGCCGAGTGCGCGAATGCGCTGCGGAACGCGTCCGCGGAAAGCCTGCGCCTCACCGCGTCCGACTGCATATGCAACGATGCCGCCCGCAGCCGGCCGTCGTCCCGCAGCAGCGCTTCCGCCATCTCCGGGCTGTCGTAGAACAGCGGATATCCCGACCCGAGATACTCCTGCGCAGCGGGGTGTCGATTGATGAGCAGTGGGGTACCGCGTGCAATGCAATCGATGATCACGTTGCTGGCGCTGCAATCCATCAGATCGACGAATACGACGCTGCGAGACAAGAGCTCATCGTACTCGCCACTGCCGAGGTAATCGATGAACCGCACCGCGCTCTTCCACGCAACGGCTTCGACGGCTCTCAGGGCGTTCTCGCGCGACAGCTTCAGCAGGCATTTCAGATAGCCGGGCGCCTGCAAATCATCAAAGGATTGAAATCGACGCAGCCACCAGCCGATGTGCAGCACAGCCCGCACTTTGCGGGCCGTGAATTGCTCGAACGAGAACTGCGGGACGTCGAAGGCGACCGGGTGATACAGGACCTCCACCGGCTTGCCCAGCCGCCGCAACCACGAGGCGTGGTATTGCGACAAGGTGAAAAATCCGAGGCAGCACGGGAGACTGTCGAGGAACGGCGCGCTGTTCATGAAATTCTGTGGCTGTGCCGACGCGAAGTAGCCGCTCGGCATGGCGGGCGGATTGTGTGCGATCCCGATCCACGGCTCCCGGATGGGCAGATAGCGCTGGTAATTCGACAGATGCCACACAAACGTATTCTCCAGGAGTCCATCGAGCAGAATGCCGGCAGGGTGGGTAAAGCCGCGCAGCGCGTTCTGCGCATATTCCCAACCGGAGCGGTGATGCGCGCAACCATGCTCGTAGCTGAGAAGACGGATTTTGCGATCGTCCGTGGCCGCTGGCCTGCCGGCGCGGCGGAATCCATGCAGGATCCGCACCGCATTGCCGCCTGCGTGACGGGAGGGCCGCAGATTGAACTCCGGCGGAAGCGTCGCGATGCGCACTTCGCTTTGCCAGGCTGCCTGCCGGAAGGAATGCTGATCATGGTGCCAGCAATCCGGCTGCTCCAGATAGAGTTTGCGCCAGCATTGCAGAAACGCTTGGGATGCCGGCGAGCGGCGCAGGGCGATCACGCCACAATTGAATTCGGGGAAACTGTCGGGAATGGCGGCGATTTGCCGGCGCATTCGGAAGGGGGCATGTGCCACGGCGAGATCGAAGCGATCGAGTGTCTGCAGCACCCCGGAGATGTCGCCGACCACCTCGGTATCTGAATCGAGCAGCAGCGTTCGCGAGAACGGAAACGTGGCGAGAATGTCGATACGCGTCAGCCAGCCCGGCGACGACCACGGCTCCGTGCCTACCGGACGGTCCCCGAAATCGGCGGCAATCGTCACGGTCCGATCGAAGGGCGAGTCCCCGCCGGGAGCGGCATCATCGCTGAACAGGAGGATGGGAAGCTGCGGGCAGCAGCGCCGCAAGGACTGCGCCGAGGCCGTGGCCTCCTCGCGGAACCGTTGGCCGAGAGCGATATAAACCACGCCCCGGTCGGAGTCCGAGAAAGCACCGTGGGAGGGAGTGGCCAAGGGGCTGCCGCGCGCTCAGGCGCACCGATTCAGTAAGGCACTTGGGGGACGGCGATAGCGCTCTCTCGCTGCATATTTTCATAGATCGCCGAGGCGCGATCATCGACGGCCGCCGAAGTGTCTTCCTCGATTCCCGGAACTTTCATCTCAATCGTCCGCATCTCGTCGTCGATAGCGTTGTCGCTGCTCTTGGGTGCGTTCAGTACGCTCTTGATCTCGTTGTCCTTGCTCTCGAGGCGCTGGATCATGCCCTCCGCGCTGCTGACGTTGGCATCGATCTGCGCGTCGATGCTCGCCTTCGTCTCTCCCTCCTCCTGCAGGTTGTTGACTGACTCGCCCACGGCTTTTGCCGCCTTGGCGGCCTTAGCCGCGGCTTCGACGTCATCAAACCCGGCCATCTTCGCCAGTGAGGCGACGGCGTCATAGATGACGTCCACCTTCTTACTGGTGTTTTCGGCGGTAGCCGCATCATGTCCCGCAGCGGCGCCCGAAGTCGCCGCCTCGACCCCGGCCTCGGCATTCTCGGGAACCAATGATGGCCCCAGTTCCTTCGCCGCCGTGGTCAGGGCTCCGACGTAATCGTTCTCCCGCGCCTTGTTGATTGCCTCACCGGCGCCCGTTCCTATGTCCCAGGCCTTCCCCACGGGCTTGCTTTCCGGATACAGCTGCGTGATCACCGAGCCCATATCACCGAGACCTTTGAGAACACCGATCGCGCTGCCGATGCGCGCCAACGCCGTATTCGTCGCCAGTTCGCTCTTGGTGCTCTCGAGTGTCGGCAGATTGGAGGCGATATCGCTGATCGCCTTGTCGTACGCCTGGACGCGCTGCTCGAGGGCGCTCGTGTCCGCCGGCGTGAGCTTGTCGAACACTGCCTTCTGGGCCTTCAGCTCGATATAGCGATCGCGCAGCACCGCCGGGTCGTTCGAAACGTAGCCGGGCGCACCGGTGCTCGCAGGGCCGGACGAGCCGGTGGACGATGCCGGTGTGACGGCAGGACCGGCGTCGCTGATCCCCGATGATGGGCTGCCTCCACCATCCGCCGCGGCGGGGTCCATCGCGATGAAGGAGACCGAGATCCCAAGGATGATTGCGCTCGCGGCTCGACCGGCCCGCGCGCCGGCGCGTGCCGTTCGGGAATGACGAACCCGCAGGACAGTCAGGCCGAGCGTGCCCAGTGGCGGCGGTGGATCCTCGGCGAGGAAGTCGCGGTCAACGAACACCTTGCCCGCTCTGGCCTTCTTGGATGCCTGTTGCACCTCACAGGAGAATTCGCCGCCCTGGCGCAAAGCCCCGATCAGCAGCCGCAGATCAGCGCCGGCAGTGCGCAGTGCGCCCGCCGTGGAACGCAGGCGCCCATCGCGCGAAGGAGGCCCCCCGACAATGAGAAGGCTAAAGCGGCCGTTAGCCTCGGCGATGGCGGCCTCTCCGTCCTTCGGCTCCAGAGCGATAGCGCCTGCCCTGCCGAATTCGGCAGCACTGAATGCTGTGCCGCTGCCGGTGGGAATCACGCCTGCCACGACGTACGCGCCGAGCGGCGTGTCACCATATCGGAGCACTCGCTCGCGACGAGCGTTGTTGAACCTGATCGCCAGCTCATCGGTAGACCGGCCGCAGACCGGCCACGGGCCGAGCATTACAGTGCCACGGGCATCGAGGAGACTCAGGGTGCCGCAGAAATCCCGATCCTCAGGAAGCTGAATGATCAAGCGACTCAACGCCGCTCCCCTGCCGAGGGCTTTCATCGGGTATCCCTATGTTCCGGACGCGGACAACTGGACCTGACTCCGAGCCGACCACGATTCAGCCCGCATGGTCATGACTCACGATCCGAGCACCGGAACGTGCGCGGCTTGCGATTCGCCCCGGTGCCCTGCGTCGCATATGCCGTCTCGGCAGCACAGGCATGCCCGCGTCATGCTGGAAGAGGGTCATATACGACTGCACCATCTCCTGCAGGGAATAATGCCGGACCGCGTGCAGTCGGGCGGTTGTGCCGATGCGCCGGCGGAGCGGCCTATGGGTCAGCAATTCGATGACGCGGGCGGCCATCTCCTGAGGGGTGCTGACCAGGAACCCGTTAACGCCGTCCCGCAGCAAACGCGTGGTCACGGAATTGCGGCTTGCTACGATCGGCACGCCGATACTCGCGGCCTCGAGCAGTGTCCGGAAGCTCGTGGAATCCGGAGAGGCCGTGATGAACACCTGAAATTGCGCGATGCTCGGCAGGGTACTGTCAGCGCCATTGACCCACCAGATGTTGCCGGCTCCCGGAAGGCTCGTCTGCTTCCGTAGACTTGCCGCGTACTCTGCATTTCCGTCGTCCGCGCTTCCCACAATCGTCAAGAAGACTCCGGGCAGTTGCATGTCCAGCTGCCGCATCGTCTCCAGCAGGAAGTCCAGATGATTCCGTGGAGTCAGGGGACAGACCGATCCGATCTGCAGTTGTGGATTCCATTCGGGCGGCGGCAGGTACGCGGGCAGCGGCAACGGGACGAAAATCGGCGGAGCCCGCAAGCCGTCCTGAATCACCTGCACCCGAGGACAGGCGCGCGCGAGCTCGTTGGAAGCGAGCGTGGCGTCAGTGAGCACCAGGTGATCCAGGCGTTCCAGGTACTGCGTGGCACTGAAGGCTGCACGTCTCTGAAGCGCCTCCGCTGCCGGAGCGGTCAGCGCCGCCAGCTCCGCGAGGTCGCGGATCACGTCGACGATGCGCATACTTCGACCGCCAAGCACCTTGGTCGCGAGCAGCTTCACCTCCATGGCTGCATCGAAGAAGCAAATCGAGCGCACCTTGAGCAACTCGGCGCAGCGCAATACTAGACGACACCGCTCGCTGAGGCTGCCGGCATGGGCACTGAAGATCTGTACCTGCGCAGCGTCCAAGGCGTCTTTGTAGAGGCCATCGACACCCGTCGATAGAACGCAGATGCCCACTCGGCAGCCGGGCGCAAGTCCCGACACGAGCTCAACCAATGTAGTGCGTGCTGAGTTTCTGGTCGCCAGCTGTGAGGTGACGAACAGAACTCCCTCGCGCGCGGCGTGATCGCGACCGCTGTCGGAGCCGTATTGGGCGAGGAGGCTCCAGAGCTGCGGCACCAGTCCGGCGTCGGTGGAACGCGTGGGAATCATGCGTTGCGCCTTGCCCGTCGCATCGATGACGGCGCGCACATACGCGTCGATATCCCCGCCATTGTCGATGAGGATTCCGGCATCGTGAACGGCCTCTCTGTTTGCGCCGATCGCGGCCGCGACGATCGGACAACCCGTCTGCCGCGCTTCCAGCATGGAGATATTCAGGCCCTCCTCGATGCTCGTGTTCAACAGCACGTCGAACGCCGCCAGATATGATTCCACCGGCTGCACGCTTCCGATCACGATCAGGTCGGCGCTGACGCCCAGTTCGACGGCGCGCCGGCAAGCCGCCTCGTAGGCGACCGGACTGCCGCCGAATGCGCTCTCCCAGCCGCCGAGGATCATCAGCTTCGCCGCGGAGTGCCGCTTCAAGCGGTGGAGCACCTGAACCGCCCGCGTATAGGCTTTCTGCGCCGTGAATGCGCCTATCATGCCGATCAGAAGCACCTCGTCGCCGATTGCGTAGCGATCGCGTATCTCGCGCCGTCGCCTCATCAAATCATCCGGCTGGAAAGCGCGCTGTAGCTCGTGCCGCACGGTGATGATGGGTTTGACACACCCGCTTGCTCGCAGCCACCGTGCGATCTCGTCAGCAACGCTGATGACAAGTGGGATGCTCGCACTGTCGAGATTCAGCGATGCGGCATCGTACGAATGCGCGTCGTGGACGACGGGGACGGTTGCGATGCCCATGCCCCAGAGTGGCCGTAATTGCTGCAGAGGCAGACGGTGCACGATCGCGAGCGGCGTTCCGGAGCGCATGATGTCGAGCGCGAACCCCCGCAGTGTCGCGGCGGTGTCGACGCCGTCCCGGCCATAGAGGACTCGGACCCGGTCGGAGCTCTCGATCGCATATTGGCGTCGTGAGCGGCTGAGAACATAGACATTGATGCTGTGCCCCGGGAGTCCCCTTAGCGCCGCGACCGTCTCAGCAACGATCCGCTCCGCGCTTCCTCGGTCGAGGTCCGGTACGAGGATGTTGAGGGTAAAGGGAAGCGTCGCCGTCTCTTTCAGCTGAACAATGGGTTGGGCAACCGGTCGCTCGCCGAATCTCGACCAGCGACTTGGACGCGCGGCCGAGCCGGACCTCGCGTCGATCAGGCCGTATTTTCGGTACAGCTCCCACTGCGTCGTGCCTTCCAGTGGAACATCCTTATCGGGCACGTGATCGAGGAGCTTTCTGCCGCGATAGTGACCGGCATCCGCCTGCAACGTCCTCCACAGCTCGTTGATCCAGTGGATGGCGTACCAGGTGTCCGGAATCGCCACGCGCCGCTCGATCAGCGGCTGGATGAACTTGAACCAGTTGTCCGCGTTGGACATCTCCGGAACTGCGTAATGAAGCAGCTCGTTGGCGATCACCTGCGCGGACAGAATCCGATTCGGAGCCAAATAATCACTGTCCGCCGTCACGGTCGCGACGGCTTCCTCGTACACCGCCTTCAGCAGGCGACTGCCCTTTGGGCATTTCATGATGCTGCCCACGACGCCCAGGCGGTGGGGCCGAAATGCGTAATCCCCCTTGAATTCGAATGGCCGCAGGCAGGTCACATCCATATCGGCCCAAATGCCGCCGTGTTCAAACAAAAGCTTGTAGCGGAATAAGTCGGAAAACGGTGCCCCGAAGCTGCCCCGACCAACGCCCGTTTCCCGGTCTCTGCCTCTTTTGGCGAACACGTCCTTGCGTGGAATAATCTGCTCGGCATCGCGGATGCGTACCGATGATGGCAGGCCGGCATTGGACAGATCATCGTACGCCCAGAGATGAAACTCGTGTCCGTGGTGCAGAAACGAATGTGCCGTCAGCAGTTCCAGCCGCGACAAGGGCCCGCCGACCCACATGGCGTGCACTATCTTGTTATCCGAGCGCATGAACTGAGTGCCCCCTGCGGCTATTGGCGTGGCGTTGAGCCCGGCAAGGATCGGCAGAGATCTCTATACAGATGCCACGAGTCCTCAACACCCTCTCGAGGGCATTCGGCGGAGCCACCCTCTCCACGGATGGTGTGCCGAACGACGACGTCGCAGACGGGCGGATCGATGAGGGCGATGAGATTTCAACTGCGCGAAGCGCGTCCAGACCTTCAGACGAGCGCGACGCCGCCGCCTCTCTCGAAGGCCTCGCAAGTCTTGGGCGCTGGAGCCCGTGAGCTGCCTCGATGACGTACAAGAGACCCCTTTCGGTTGCGCAAGCGCAGAATTGTTCTTGTGCGGGTTGAGTCTACGGTTGGTTGTCGGTGAGTGTATCGCGCCAAAGCGGCTCGACTAAATAGGGGCGTCGAACTTAGCGACCGGTCTTAATCGATGTTGCGCCGCACAACTCCCTTGGAGCCAAAACGGCGCATACGGCACCCCCTAACCCGCGGCAAGGCGGACGCGTATCGAATGTCGAGAACACGATGTCTGGAGTCTGTGCGAGTCGTGCGCACATGTCATCGCTCTACCTGTGCGCACGCTGTGTCTCACGCAGACCCCCGCCCAATGCACGACTGAAGGGTAATCGACGTCCCGTGTGTCGTGGAAACCGGGAACACGGCCACCCGTGCCGTTGCGCCTTCAGGGGTCAGCTGGTCGGTGTGCCTGGAACACTCGGCGTAGCTTCAACTACGCCTTCTGCCGCCCGCGGAACCTCGCAGAACCAAACGACACTCCGCACGAGTGATCCGGACAATACCCATCCGGATTCTTCGCGAGGTGCTGCTGATGACAGGACGCCCAAAGGGTGCAATTCCCACGGAAACCCCGCGGTTACATCCTTGCGTTTCCGGGTTCGGTCGGCCTCCGGTAGACGTTGATGTCGTTGACGTGGTTCCAGCGCCGATAGACCAGCCACATCAGCCAATCCTGATCCTTCCCGGTTCAGGACTTGGGCGCCGCAGCTGCCAGAATTTCCACGGTCGCGGCGCGGCCCGGATCCGCTGGACCCTGGCGCCCCCCGACCTCCGGCGCAGGTGTGCGCGCAAAGTCAAGAGCGGTCTTGCCGATGGCATCGCGCAGCGTTGGATCCGCCCCGCGTTCCAGCAGGTGCTTCACCATCTGGTCCCAGCCCAGTCTTGCCGCGGCCATCAACGCCGTCTGGCCCTCCGCTTCGACGCCTCGCCTACCGGCAACCTGCGCGGTGTGGGTCTCGCTGTCCGTGACCCGATAGTTGACACTGGCGCCGGCATCCAGCAGCAGGTCAACCACTTTGATGGCGCGGGCCTGCAGATCCGGCTGCTTCCCCTGCATGATACGGATTTCATCGTTGGAGCCGGCGGCCAGCATCAGAGGGGTGAGCTGGAAGACATTGGGCAGGTCCGGCTCGGCGCCGTGCGCCAGCAGCACCTTGATCGCCACATCGTCGTAGCTCAGCGTCGCAACCAGCAGCGGCCCGGCGCCACCACGCAGCATGTAGTCCGCGAAGCGGCCGCGGCCGTTGGTGGTCGGCCGCATGCGGGTCAGCTGGTGGTTCGGATCAACTCCCATGGCCAGCAGACGGTTCACCACATCCATGCCTTTGAATTTACCCGGCGGGGGCGGATTGCGGTCGGGCTGGTGTCCGAACGAGAGGTCCGGCGGCCCAAAGCCCCAGGGACCGGTGAAGGAGTTCATGTCCACGGCGACATACAGCGGAGTGCGGCCGTACATGTCCCATGCGCCTGGATTGGCTCCCCTGTCCAGCAAGAACATGGCAATGTCCCACGCGCGGTTGTCGAGGGCGTTGAGCAGCGGTGTGATGCCTTCCGGATTGGGCTGCTCGATATCGGCACCCGC
>JASHTK010000108.1 GCA_030040575.1 Gammaproteobacteria bacterium | reverse complement strand
GATGCGTCCGAGGAGCCTCACATGACGGCGAGAAAAAACGGTAGGTCTCGCAACGAGGTCGTCGCGCTCGTCGCCCGGTCGAACGGCAAGGAGCTGCCGCTGCGCACGCACGCGGAGCACGCGCTGAGCGAGTACTTCGCAAGCTTGAACGGCCACCGTCCCGCCCGCCTGTACGACCTCGTGCTGCGCGAGGTGGAGGAGCCGCTGCTGAAGGCCGTGCTCGACTACACGGAGGGCAACCAGGTCCGCGCAGCGGACATCCTCGGAATCAACCGCGGCACCCTGCGCAAGAAGCTGCGCCAGCTCGGCATCGCCGGCTGAATGGCCGATCCCGCGCTGATCCCCGTCCGGCGCGCGCTGCTCTCGGTGTCCGACAAGAGCGGGCTCGTCGAGCTCGCGCGCGCCCTCGTCGCCCACGACATCGAGCTCATCTCGACCGGCGGGACCGCGCGGCTGCTCGTCGAGCGGGGAGTGCCGGTGCGGGAGGTGTCCGCCTACACGGAGTTCCCGGAGATCATGGACGGGCGCGTGAAGACGCTGCATCCACGGATCCACGGCGGGCTGCTCGGGCGGCGCGGCACCGACGATGCCGCGATGACGCTGCATGGGATCCGGCCGATCGACCTGCTCGTCGTGAACCTCTATCCGTTCGCCGAGACGGTCGCCCGTCCGGACTGCCGCTACCGCGAGGCCGTGGAGCAGATCGACATCGGCGGCGCGGCGATGATCCGCGCGGCGGCGAAGAATCACGAGTTCGTCGCCGTCGCGGTGGACCCCGAGGACTACCCGCCGCTGCTCGAGGAGCTGCGCGCGCACGGCGGGGCGACGAGCCTCGCGACCCGCTCGCGACTGGCCGCAAAGGCCTTCGCGCACACGGCGCTCTACGACACCATGGTCGCGAGCTTCCTCGCCGCGCAGCTGCGCTCGCGGGCCGAGGGATTCCCGCAGACCCTGCCGCTCGTGTGGAGCAAGCTGCAGGATCTGCGCTACGGGGAGAATCCGCATCAGCGGGCCGCCTTCTATCGCGATCCCTCGCTCCGCGGCGTGAGCATCGCCGCCGCCCGGGCGCTGCAGGGCAAGGACCTCTCGTACAACAACATCGCCGATGCCGACGCGGCCATCGAGTGCGTGCGCCAGTTCGAGGATCCCGCGTGCGCCATCGTCAAGCACGCCAATCCGTGCGGCGCCGCGGTGGCCGCGACCGCGCTCGCGGCGTACGAGGCCGCCTACCGCACCGATCCCACGTCCGCGTTCGGCGGGATCATCGCCTTCAATCGCGAGGTGGACGGCGCGACGGCCCGCGCGGTCCTCACGCGCCAGTTCGCGGAGGTGATCGCCGCGCCGGCCGTCTCCGCCGAGGCGACGGCGGAGCTTGGCGCGAAGCCCGGCGTGCGGGTGCTCACGCTCGGGGATCTCGGCAACTCCCCGACCGCGGAGCTCGAGTACCGCAGCGTCACGGGCGGACTGCTCGTCCAGACTCGCGACACGGACAGCATCTCCGCGGGCGACGTCGAGGTCGCGAGCCGGCGCGCCCCGACGCAGCAGGAGCTCGCCGACCTGCTCTTCGCCTGGCGCGTCTGCCGGTTCGTCAAGTCGAACGCCATCGTGTACGCGCGCGAGGGCGCGACGATCGGCGTCGGGGCGGGCCAGACCAGCCGCGTGCATGCCTGCCGCATCGCGGCAATCAAAGCGCAAGAGAGCCGGCTCGCCACCGCCGGAGCGGTCATGGCGTCCGATGCGTTCTTCCCGTTCCGCGACAGCATCGATCTTGCGGCCGGGCTCGGCATCCGCGCCGTCATCCAGCCGGGCGGCTCCAAGCGCGACGGGGAGGTGATCGCCGCGGCGGACGAGCACGGCATGGCGATGGTGCTCACGGGCATGCGCCATTTCCGCCACTGAGCCGGATGAGAGTCCTCGTCGTCGGATCGGGCGGCCGCGAGCACGCGCTCGCCTGGAAGCTCGCGCAATCCCCGCACGTGGAGCGGATGGTCTGCGCGCCGGGCAACGCAGGGATCGCCGCAGAGCGCCTCGCGCGCAACGGCACGAGCGTCGAATGCGTGAGCATCGGGGCGGAGGACCTCCCGAGCCTGCTGACGCTCGCGCTCGAGAGGCGCATCGACCTCACCGTCGTCGGCCCGGACCATCCGCTCGCGCTCGGCATCGTGGACCTCTTCGAGGAGCGGGGGCTGCGCATCTTCGGGCCGAGCCGCGCGGCCGCGCGGCTCGAGTCCTCCAAGGCGTTCGCGCAGCAATTCATGCAGAAGCACGGGGTCCCGGCCGCGGCGGGCGGCGCGTTCGACGATGCGGCCGCCGCCAAGCGCTTCGCCGCCTCCCTGGGCGGCCGTTGCGTTGTCAAGGCCGATGGCCTCGCGCTCGGCAAGGGCGTGCTCCTCTGCGCGAGCCTCGAGGAGGCGGAGCGCGCCGTGGACCGGATCATGGTCGAGCGGGCCTTCGGTGCGGCAGGCGCCCGCGTCGTCGTGCAGGAGTGGCTCGAGGGTGTGGAGATCTCCCTGCACGCGCTCTGCGACGGTGAGGTCGCGCGGGTCTTCCCCGCCTCGCAGGACCACAAGCGCGCGCTCGACGGCGACCGCGGTCCGAACACCGGAGGGATGGGCGCATACAGCCCGATCCCCTTCCTCACCGACGCCGAGCTCACCCGCGTCGCGACCCGCATTCTCGAGCCGTTCCTGCGCGGATGCGCGGCCGAAGGCATCGACTACCACGGCATCCTCTACCCGGGCATCATGCTCACGGCGTCCGGCCCGCGCGTGCTCGAGCTCAACGCCCGCTTCGGCGATCCGGAGACCCAGGTGTATCTCACGCGGCTCACGAGCGATCTGCTCGAGCTGCTGGATGCGAGCGTGAGCGGCGCCCTCGAGCGGGCGCGGCTCGAGTGGAGCGCCCGGGCAAGCCTCTGCGTCGTCATGGCGAGCGCCGGGTATCCGGAGCGCTACGCGCCCGGGGAGGTCATCGCGGGTCTCGATGCGGCGGCGGCCCTGCCGGAGACGAAGGTCTTCCACGCGGGAACCGCCCTGAAGGACGGCAAGATCGTGACGAGCGGCGGCCGGGTGCTCGGCGTCACCGCACTCGGAGGGGACCTCGAGGCCGCCCGCTCGGCCGCGTACGCCGCCGTCGAGCGCATCCACTTCGAGGGAGCGCAGTACCGCAAGGACATCGGCGCGCGGGCGCTGCGGGCCGGCGCGTAGCCGCGGGGGTCTGCGGTTGCGGGGGCGCGGGGGCGCGCCGCCCGACGACGCCGGCGGCGCTCGACTAGCGCTTCATCGCCTCGAAGAACTCGCCGTTCGACTTCGTGTCCTTCATCTTGTCGAGCAGGAACTCGATGGCGGCGAGCTCGTCCATCGGGTGCAGGAGCTTGCGCAGAATCCACATCTTGGCGAGCTCGCCCTGATCGGTGATGAGCTCTTCCTTGCGCGTGCCGGAGCGGTTGATGTTGACCGCCGGGAACACGCGCTTCTCCGAGACACGCCGATCGAGGTGAATCTCGCTGTTGCCGGTGCCCTTGAATTCCTCGTAGATCACGTCGTCCATCTTCGAGCCGGTGTCGATCAGCGCGGTGGCGAGGATGGTGAGGCTGCCGCCTTCCTCGATGTTGCGCGCCGCGCCGAAGAAGCGCTTCGGCCGCTGCAGCGCGTTGGCGTCGACGCCGCCGGTCAGCACCTTGCCCGATGAGGGCACGACGGTGTTGTAGGCGCGCGCCAGGCGCGTGATGGAGTCGAGCAGGATCACGACGTCCTTCTTGTGCTCGACCAGGCGCTTGGCCTTCTCGATGACCATTTCCGCCACCTGCACGTGGCGGGCCGCGGGCTCATCGAAGGTGCTCGAGACCACCTCGCCCTTCACGGTGCGCTGCATCTCGGTCACTTCCTCCGGCCGCTCGTCGATCAGCAGGACGATGAGGTAGACCTCGGGATGATTGGCGGTGATGGCGGTGGCGATGTTCTGCAGCAGCATCGTCTTGCCGGCCTTCGGCGGTGAGACGATGAGGCCGCGCTGGCCCTTGCCGATCGGCGCCACGAGATCGATGGTGCGGGCAGTCAGGTCCTCGGTGGAGCCGTTGCCGCGCTCGAGCTTCAAGCGCTTGGTGGGGTGGAACGGCGTCAGGTTCTCGAACAGGACCTTGGTGCGCGAGCTGTCGGGCGAGTCGAAGTTGATCTCGCCGACCTTGAGGAGCGCAAAGTAGCGCTCGCCGTCCTTCGGCGGACGGATGAGCCCGGAGATGGTGTCGCCGGTGCGCAGGTTGAAGCGGCGGATCTGGCTGGGGCTGACGTAGATGTCGTCGGGCCCGGCCAGGTAGGAGCCGTCGGCCGAGCGCAGGAAGCCGAAGCCGTCCTGCAGGATCTCGAGCACGCCGTCGCCGTAGATGTTCTCGCCATTCCTCGCGTGCGCCTTGAGGATGGAGAAGATGATGTCCTGCTTGCGCGAGCGGGCGAGGCT
>JASHTK010000013.1 GCA_030040575.1 Gammaproteobacteria bacterium | reverse complement strand
GCATGAGGAGAAACAGCGCCACCTTCACCAGCAGCACGAGCCCGTAGGGTGTCTCGAGGAGCGCCATCCAATGACTCGGCCCGATGAGATCGTAGGCGTTGATGAGGCCCGTCAGGATCAAGATCGCGACGACCCCTGGCCCGATGGCCGAGAAGCGTGTCAGCCGCTCGAGCAGCCGTCGCGCCTCCTCGACGGTGTGAGTCCGCCAGGCGCGGAGGATGTGGACGCTCAAAAAAGCGAGAGCGCCGAGCCACACGCCCGCGGCGAGCAAGTGCAGCGAGTCCGCGGCGAGGTGCAGCGATGCGGCACGGCCCTCGCCCACCGATCCATGACCCGTCCAGGCGAAGCTCGCGACGACGATACCCCCGAGCACGCTCGCGAGGACCGCGAGGCTCGTGGCCGTCTGCAACGCTCGGGAAGTCGCGAGCAACAGCGCGAGCGCGCCGGCGCGCAGCGCGATGATCAGCCCAAACCGTGTCCCCGTCACCACGGCGATGACGGATGTCCAGGCGCCCGTGATGGAGGCCGACTCCGCGGCGAGCCCAGCGAGCGCCGCGGCGACCCCGACCGCACTCGCGATCGCGATCAGCGATCGCAACGAGGCGAGCCGCAGCGCCTGCGTGCCGATCGCCTGCGCCTCGCCCGCATAGAGCACGAACAACCCGCAACCGAACAGAACGAGTGTCGAGGCAAACTGCGCCAGCCGCGCGACGCTGAGCGCCGCATCGATCACCGGCGGCTCATTTCACGGTGAAGTGGTAGAGCCCGCTCGTCCTGTGTCCGTCGTCGGTCGCGACGGCCGTCCACGAGACCGAGTACACACCCGGGTCGAGCCTCTGGCCGAGCGCGGCCGTGAGCGCCTTGGAGTCCTCGCTGCTCGCCCTCCCCGAGGCCACGTCGCGGCCCTGCGCATCGCTCAGCGTGAAGGACGAGAAACTCGGGGCCACCTCCTCGCTGAACTCGAGACGGATCACCTTCGGTGCGGCGACCGTCGCGTTCGGCGCCGGCTGCGCGCCGACGAGCCTCGCATGAGCGTACGCGTGGGTGCTCGAGAGCCCGGCGGCGAGCGACAGGATCGCGAGGGCCCGGGTCGGGCACAGAGGAGGAGACTTCCGAGACATCGAGACCCCTGGGGTGGTCGTGGTGGCAGGCGCTTGACCGACTTTAGCGCATCCTTCCGACCCTCCGCGAGAGTCGCGCAAGACCGCCCGTTACGGTGCGCGCACGCCGCGGGTGCTCGGTGCGCATCGGCCAGAGATCCTCGCGGGTCGGCCTACTCCGACTCGATCGTTATCCGAGTTTGGGTGCGTTTCACATCAAGCACTTATGAACTACGGGTCGGTCACGGGTTGGAAACTGCCCGTTGTTCGCGGCGCTGCGTCTCGAACTGCCCTTAGGTCCCGGCGTCTGCGGCCGGCGCCGATCCCCCATTCGGAAGCAGTCCGGGATATCTCTTTAGTCTCAGCTCCGCGATGGCTTCACCGCTGGATTTCCACGGATCACCTTTGAGCTTCGTTACAAGGCGTCTCCAGATGCCATTGAACGCCCCAACCGCATCCGATTCGCCGTAGCTCACTCCCGCGGGTAGCAGCGGGACGATGTCATCGACGAGGCTGGCCGTGAGCTTCTGCAGCATGCGCTGCTCTGCCATTGCTCGGGTAATGTGTTGGCCCTCCAAATCCAAGTAATGATGGCAGCACGCCACAAGCTTTTCGTCATCCATTGTTAGCTGTTCGAGACCGTAATGCAGGTCGAACATGTCGCGGTTCTTCCGGCGTTGCAGAAGTGCGCGCAACTTCGTACCGAACAATTCTTCAGGGGAGAAGGAAGCAATCTCCGCCTTCGTCTGATACCAATCACTTGCCACTCACTTTCGGGCGCAAATTTGAACACCAGGTGCATCGAGTGTCCGGCCTGCGCACGTTTGCACCTCCCGAGCCACGACAATGCATCGCGTATCGCATCGATGGTTGCACCGATGGGCTCCGCGCGCGTTTGCACGAGATCGATGTCCTCGGAGTACCGCAGCGGCCGCTCGAACAGGAGTTTGTGAAGCGCCGTGCCGCCGCGAAATGCCACTTTCCCTCTCAGCGGGGGAGCGTTGAACAGATCGCATAGTGCGCGGCAGATGATGAGATCCTGCTCCACCTGCCGCGAGTCGGGCCATGGCGCCCTCGCACTCCACGCCTGAACATACGCTCGCGGGATCAAGAGTCGATCTCCACCGGCTCGTTAATCACGAGCTTCCATCTGGTGTTTCTGTCAAGAATCTCGGCTAGCGACCCAGCTAGAGGCTTCACGGCGGGATTCAACGGCACAAGCGTCTTTGCCTTCTTTACAAATTTCTCCAGCGCCTTGGCTTGACGAGCATGGTTTGCCAAGTCGAGCAGATAGCCAAGGCGACGCACGGCCGAATTTTCATAATCTTCCGCGGCGTCGGCGAGCGAGCGCGCATTCGCCTGGCCGCCGATGTCCTTCGCGATCTGCGCGACCCCACTGATGCCACCCGCATCATGGAAATAGCGCGCACAGTCGAGCAGCGTCAGCTCGACACCCGCTACTTTGGCAAAGCCTTCATCGCTCTTCATTTGATCGAGTCGCGTTGCCAGATTGATGTGTGAGAAGGCCAGGGGCGCTTGGTAAAGAAACTGTAGACGATGTCGGCCGATCTCCAAGTCACGCAGCTGTTTCGGAGCGATGACTTGGAAGACCATTGCGGCCTGATGCGATGAGCCGTGGAACGCTGCCGCGCGTAACAGCGAAACTCGATAGGCAAGCCGCTGGTGCTCCATCAAGGGATCAATCCATCGCGCGGGATCGGGCGCGCCCGCAATCCGGTCTTCGGGGCGCAGGATGAGAAAGAAGCCGTGGCGAGGATTCGCCAATCTTCCTTTGTTGATCAGCCTCGTGGCGGCGGCAGCAAAATTGCGCTGCGAAACGCCAAGCGCGGTGCGCGCATCATCTCCTACGAAGTAGCTGCGCCCGTGGGCAAGGCGGTCATCGAGATAGTGCTGCAGCGAGACCATGCCAAATCATAAGCCAAACTCTACATGAAACAAAGAGTTTTAAATATGATCTGGGTCACTCCCACTCGATCGTCGCCGGCGGCTTGCCCGAGATGTCGTACACCACCCGCGAGATGCCCCGCACCTCGTTCACGATCCGCCGCGAGACGTGGTCCAGGAACTCGTACGGCAGGCGCGCCCAGTGCGCCGTCATGAAGTCCACCGTCTCCACCGCGCGCAGGGCGATCACGTAGTCGTAGCGGCGGCCGTCGCCCATCACGCCGACCGACCGCACCGGCAGGAACACAGCGAACGCCTGGCTCGTGCGGTCGTAGAGGTCGTGCCGGCGCAGCTCCTCGATGTAGATCGCGTCGGCCGCGCGCAGCAGATCGGCGTACTCCTTGCGCACCTCGCCCAAGATGCGCACGGCGAGGCCCGGCCCGGGGAAGGGATGGCGGTAGAGCATCGCGCGCGGCAGGCCGAGCTCGACGCCGAGCCGGCGGACCTCGTCCTTGAACAGCTCGCGCAGCGGCTCGATGAGCGTCAGGCGCATCTCGGCGGGCAGGCCGCCGACGTTGTGGTGCGACTTGATGACGTGCGCCTTGCCCGTGCGCGCGCCGGCGGACTCGATCACATCCGGATAGATGGTGCCCTGCGCGAGGAAGGCGATGCCCTCGAGCCCGCGCGCCTGCTCCTCGAAGACCTCGACGAAGACCCGCCCGATGATCTTGCGCTTCGCCTCCGGATCGGAGGTGCCGGCGAGCGCCTCGAGAAAGCGCCGCTCCGCATCGACGCGAATGACCCGCACGCCGAGATGATCGGCGAACGTCCTCATCACCTCACCGGCCTCGCCGAGCCTGAGCAGGCCGTGGTCCACGAACACGCAGACGAGCTGCGCGCCGAGCGCCCGGTGCAGGAGCGCCGCGACGACCGAGGAATCGACTCCGCCCGACAGCCCGAGCAGCACCCGGCCCGCTCCGACCTGCGCCCGCACGCGGGCGACGGTGTCCTCGATGATGTGGCCGACGCTCCAGAGCGCGTCGCAGGCGCAGATCTCCCGCACGAAGCGCTCGAGGATGCGGGCGCCCTGGCGGGTGTGCGTCACCTCGGGATGGAACTGCACGCCATAGAAGCGCCGCCGCTCATCGCTCATCGCGGCAAGCGGAGCGTGCGGCGTCGAGGCCGCGACGGCGAACCCGGGAGGCAGCGCCTCGACGCGATCGCCGTGACTCATCCACACATCGAGTACCGGACGCCCGGCCGCATCGCGCCGATCCTCGATGTGCTCGAGGAGCGCCGAGGTGCCCGTCGCCGTCACCTCCGCGTACCCGAACTCGCGCGCGGCGGCCGGCGCGACTCGTCCGCCGAGCTGCTGCGCCATCGTCTGCATGCCGTAGCAGATGCCGAGCACGGGCACGCCGAGCGTGAAGACCGCGGCCGGCGCGCGCGGGGGCTCCGCATCGGTGACCGACTCGGGGCCTCCGGAGAGGATGATCCCGCGCGGGGCGAACGCGCGAACCTCGGCGTCGCTCGAGTCCCAGGGGTGGATCTCGCAGTACACGCCGAGCTCGCGGACGCGGCGGGCAATGAGCTGGGTGTACTGGGCGCCGAAGTCGAGGATCAGAATCCGATGGGCATGGATGTCCGGATAGGCTCCTCCGGGGGGATCCGCCGCCGCGGCCGCTCTCGCCATGGCGCTCACGACACCCTGTAGTTCGGCGCCTCTTTGGTGATGGTCACGTCGTGGACGTGGCTCTCACGCACGCCCGCGCTCGTGATGCGCACGAAGGTGGGCCGGCTGCGCATGGCCTCGATACTCTCGCTGCCGGTGTAGCCCATGGCGGCGCGCAGGCCGCCGGCGAGCTGCTGCAGGATCGTGACGACGCTTCCCTTGTAGGGCACGCGGCCCTCGACGCCCTCGGGCACGAGCTTCTCGAGCTCGGTCGTCGTGTCCTGGAAGTACCGGTCGGCCGAGCCGTAGCGGTCGGCCATCGCCCCGAGAGAGCCCATCCCGCGGTAGGTCTTGTAGGAAGCTCCCTGGTAGAGCTCGACCTCGCCCGGCGACTCCTCGGTGCCCGCGAACAAGCCCCCGATCATTACGGCATGCGCGCCGGCCGCAATGGCCTTGGCCACGTCTCCCGAGAAGCGGACGCCGCCGTCCGCGATCACCGGCACGCCCGAGCTCCTCAGCGACTCGCTCACGTTCGCGACCGCGCTGATCTGCGGCACGCCGACGCCGGCGACGATGCGCGTCGTGCAGATGGAGCCCGGACCGATGCCGACCTTCACGCCGTCCGCGCCGCGCTCGATGAGCGCCCGCGCCGCCTCGGGCGTGACGACGTTGCCCGCGACCACCTGCTCGTCCGGCCAGCGCTGCTTGATGCGCGCGACCGTCTCCAGGACCCCGCGCGAGTGTCCGTGGGAGGTATCGACGACCACCACGTCCGCTCCGGCTTCGCGCAGGGCCGCCACCCGATCGAGCGTATCCGGGCTCGTCCCGACGGCCGCGCCGACGCGCAGCCTGCCGCCCTCGTCCTTGCACGCGCGCGGGAATTCCGTCGCCTTCTGGAAGTCCTTGACGGTGATCATGCCCTTCAGCTCGTGGTCGCCGCTCACGACCAGCACCTTCTCGATGCGGTGGCGGTGCAGGAGCGCGAGCACTTCCTGCTTCGGCGCGTTCTCGCGCACCGTGACCAGGCGGTCCTTCGGCGTCATCACCGTCGAGACCGGCGCGTCGAGCTTCTCCTCGAAGCGCATGTCCCGGTGCGTCACGATGCCGACGACCTGCTTGCCGACGACGACCGGCACGCCCGAGATGCCGCGGGCGCGCGTGAGCTCGAGCACCTGGCGGATGGTCGTCTCCGGAGAGACGGTGATCGGATCCTTGATGACCCCGCTCTCGAACTTCTTGACGCGGCCGACCTCCCGCGCCTGCGCCTCGACCGACATGCTCTTGTGGATGATGCCGATGCCGCCTTCCTGGGCGATGGTGATCGCGAGCCGGGCCTCCGTCACCGTATCCATGGCCGCGGAGACAAGCGGCAGGTTGAGGCGGATGCGCCGGGTGAACTGGGTGGACAGGTCGACCTCGCGCGGCAGGACTTCCGAGTAGGCCGGAACCAAGAGGACGTCGTCGAAAGTCAGGGCCTCTTGCAGGATGCGCATGGCTCGTCCACGCCCGCCGGGTGCGGCCCCCGGCAATTAAAATGAGTTATTTTACTCTGCACGCGTGCCTCGGTAAACTCCTTTCGAGTCCACTGCCATGCTCCAGGGCACCCGAGCGGCCGCGCCCGCCGAGCGCGTCGTCTACACGGTCTCGCAGCTCAACCGCGAGGTGCGCTCGCTGCTCGAGCAGCGCCTCGCCGTGATCTGGATCGAGGGCGAGCTCACGAACCTCGCGCAGCCCGCCTCCGGCCACTGGTACTTCTCGCTCAAGGATCGCGATGCCCAGGTGCGCTGCGCCATGTTCCGGCAGCGCAATCTCGCCGTGACCTTCACGCCCCGCGCCGGGCAGCAGGTGCTCGCGCGGGCGCGAGTGAGCCTCTACGAGCCGCGCGGCGACTACCAGCTCATCGTCGAGCACCTCGAGGAAGCGGGCATCGGTGCCCTCAAGCGCGAGCTCGAGCGGCTGAAGGCCAAGCTCGCCGCCGAGGGCCTGTTCGCGGTCGAGGGCAAGCGCGGCCTGCCGCGCTTCCCGGCGCGCATCGGCGTCGTCACCTCCCCGACGGGAGCCGCGGTGCGCGACGTGCTGCAGGTCCTGCGGCGCAGGTTCCCTCCTGCAGCGGTGCTCGTCTATCCGACCGCGGTGCAGGGCGCCGCCGCGGCGCCTGCGATCGTCGAGGCGCTCGCGCTCGCCTCCCTCCGGGCCGAGTGCGACGTGCTGATCCTCGCGCGCGGCGGCGGGTCGCTCGAGGATCTGTGGGCGTTCAACGACGAGCGCGTCGTGCGCGCGATCCGCGGCTCGGCGCTCCCGATCGTCGCGGGCATCGGCCATGAAGTGGATTTCACGCTCGCGGATCTCGCGGCGGACGCGCGCGCCCCGACGCCCTCCGCGGCCGCCGAGCTCGTCGCGCCGGACCGCGACGCGGTTCTGCAAGCGCTCGGCAAGACCGCCGAGCGGCTGAGGCTCGCCGCCCGGCGCGACCTGCGCGCGCACGATGCGCGCCTCGCCCACCTCGTCGCGCGGCTGAAGCTCGCCCATCCCGGCGTGCGCCTGCTGCAGCAAGCGCAGCGCCTCGATGATCTCGAGCAGCGGCTCGCCGGCGCGGCGCGCGGCGGGCTGCACAGGGAGCGCCATCGCGTGAGCGAGGCGTTCGGGCGGCTGTTGCGCCATTCCCCGGAGCATCGGGTACGCGAGTACCGCGTCGGCCACGCGGCGCTCGAGGCGCGGCTCGACCGAGCGCTCGCCGAGC
>JASHTK010000107.1 GCA_030040575.1 Gammaproteobacteria bacterium | reverse complement strand
GAGTTCGCCCGCAGGCGCCACCATGCGCTGCAGGCCGACGGCCTCGCGAATCCCGCGATCTACGCGCGGCTCGCGGCGGAGATGTCCGCGCGGCGCTTTCGCGCCCCGGGATACTCCGCGCGACAGATCCGCCGAATGATCTACGGCTGAGACCGATCGGCGGCGCGCACCACTCCCGGGGAGGCTCACCCATGTGCGGAATCGTCGCCTACATCGGCCGGCAGGACGCCGCGCCCATCCTGATGGAGGGCCTGCACCGGCTCGAGTACCGCGGCTACGACTCGGCGGGCCTTGCGGTCGTGCGAGGCGCCGCCCTGCGGCTCTACAAGACCCAGGGCAAGGTGCGCAATCTCGAGCACCTGCTCCCTCAGGGCTTGAAGGGAAGCCCCGGCATCGCGCACACCCGCTGGGCGACTCACGGGGAGCCGAGCGACCGCAACGCCCACCCGCATACGGATGCCGCGAGCCGGTACGCGATCGTCCACAACGGCATCATCGAGAACGCGGCGGCGCTGCGCGCGCAGCTCACGGCGCAGGGCGTCGAGTTCCGCTCGGATACCGACTCGGAGGTGCTCGCGCATCTCATCGCCGCCATGCCGGCCGACACGCTCGAGAAGGCGGTCCGCGCGGCGCTGCAACTCGTGACCGGCGCCTACGGGATCGCGGTGGTCGACGCGGAGCGCCCCGAGGCGCTCGTCGTCGCGCGCCAGGGGAGCCCCGTCATCCTCGGCGTCGGGGATCGGGAGATGTTCGTCGCCTCGGATGCGGCCGCGCTCGTGCGGCATACCCAGAGCGTGGTTCACCTCGATGACGGGGAGATCGCCGTCGTGCGCGCGGACGGCTTTGAGACCTCGACGCTCGAGGGAGGACCGACCGTCAAGGTGCCACTCGTGCTCGAGTGGCAGGCGGAGGCGCTCGGCAAGGGCGATTTTGCGCACTTCATGCACAAGGAGATCGCCGAGCAGCCCGAGGCGATCCGGCGGACCTTGAGCGGGCGCCTCGAGCCGCGGTTTCAAACGACCCATCTCGGAGGCCTCGAGATGGCGGCGCGCGAGCTGCTCGAGGTGCGGCGGATCAAGATTCTCGGGTGCGGCTCCGCGTACATCGCAGGCTGCATCGGCGCCCAGCTCATCGAGCAGCTCGCCCGCATTCCCGCCCATGCCGAGCCCGCCTCGGAGTTCCGCTACCGCAATCCGGTCATCGAGCCCGACACGCTCTACGTCGCCGTGAGTCAATCCGGTGAGACCTTCGACACGCTCGCGGCGGTCCAGGAGGTGACGCGCAAGGGCGGTCGGGCGCTCGGCGTCGTGAACGCCGTCGGCAGCACGATCGCGCGCGCGTGCGGCCGAGGCATCTACCTGCACGCCGGTCCCGAGATCGCCGTGGTCTCGACCAAGACGTTCACCTGCACGGCGGTCGCCTTCGCGCTGCTTGCGATTCATCTCGGACGGCTCCGCGATCTGTCGACGGGGCACGGCGAGCGCCTCGTGGCTGCCCTCGAGGCGCTGCCGGATCAGGTCGCGGCGATCCTCGCCAACGATGCCGCCATCGAGCCGATCGCCCGATCGATCGCCGGGTACCACGACGTGTACTTCGTCGGCCGCGCGGCCGGCTACGCCGTGGCGATGGAAGGCGCGCTCAAGTTGAAGGAGGTGAGCTATCAGCACGCCGAGGCCTATCCGGCCTCCGAGCTCAAGCACGGCCCGCTCGCGCTCATCGACCCGCAGACCCCGACGGTGGTGGTGCTGCCTCGCGATGAGCTCTTCGCGAAGAACGTCTCGACGATCGAGGAGATCCGCGCCCGGCGCGGCCCGATCTACCTCGTCACGCAACCCGGACCGCTCGCCGTGGCGGTGGACGGCCTCCTCGAGGTGCCGAGCTCCGAGCCCGAGCTCGACCCGATCCTGCTCAACATTCCGCTGCAGCTCCTCGCCTACCGCGTCGCGCTCGCTCGCGGCACGGAGATCGATCAGCCGCGGAACCTCGCCAAGTCCGTGACCGTCGAGTAGCGCACGCTGCTACGCGCGGCCACGCCGCACCGCAAGCCCGAGGAGCAGCGCGCCGAGCGCGGCATCCGCCCACAGGGGCATGGGCGCATTGCCCGAGGAGGAGGACGGCAGGGTGAGGGAAGTGGCCCACACGTCGTTGCTCGGATCGAGATCCCCGGCGCTCGATGCGACGGTGAACGACACCTCGACCGTCTGCTCGCCGTCGGGCTGCAACGTGACGGAGAGCGGCACGCTCGAGCCCACCGCGACGCTGCCGAGCGCGCAGGTGAGCGTCTCGCCCGCCTGCGAGCAATCCGAGCTGCTCTCGCTCGCCACCAGCGTGACCCCGGCCGGGAGCGTCGCGCTCACGACCACTCCCGTCGCGGCCTGAGGACCGCTGTTTCCGACCGTCAACGCATACGAGAGCAGGCCCGCTGAGCTCACCCCCCCGCTGCCGCTCAACGATAGATCCGATGACGTCCAGTACATCACCAGGTTGTATGCGTTCGGCGTGCCGACGCCCGTCGCGAAGTCCCAGCCCGTCGTTGCGCCGTACGCCGCGGAGTAGGCGCTCGTCGTGGTCGAGAGCGAGCCGTAGGTCCCCGCCGGATCGTAGCAGTCGTATGCGCCCTCGCAGTCGACATCCATGTCGCCTTCGGTGACATCGTAGAACACGCACCCGCTCGCGGCGGTGCGGCCGAGGCTCGAGTTGCACGCGAGCCCGCTCGCGGCCTCGCTCGCCGCGAGCGGATAGTAGACGGCGTTCGGATTGCCCTGCCGCGAGCCGACGCTCTCGTTCACGAGCGCCTGGATGCCGGCGAGGATCGGCGCGGAGAACGAGGTGCCACCGCCGCCCGACCAGCCGCTCGGCGCGCCGACGCACGGCGCGCCTCCGGCCGCGGTGTCGGACCAGCAGACGACGTAGTAGTGCTGCCACAGCCCGTTCGCGGCAAAGAGCGACACGTCGGGCAGGTCGCGCACGCCGTCCGCGGGAATGCCGGGCAGGCCGCTCTGCCAGGACGGCTTGGGGGTGCCCGCGCAGGTGCCCCCGACGATTCCCGAGGTCGACGGCGCGCCGCTCGCGCAGCCGCTCGGGCCGCCGCTGCCGGCGATGGTGCTGAGGTAGCCCGCACCGGAGGAGCTGTTGCAGAAGCCGTCGCTGCCGTAGCCGGTCGCGTAGCCCTCGAAGCTCTCGAGCAGGCTCCCCGCGCAGGAATCGTTCCAGGGAATCTCCGGGATA
>JASHTK010000106.1 GCA_030040575.1 Gammaproteobacteria bacterium | reverse complement strand
AGATCCGCGCCGCGCGGCTGGCCGTACCACAACCGCAGGGGTCCGTTGCCGCTCAAGTCGCGCGAGGCGATCTCGGGGACGTCGCAGTCGGTGCCGCCGTCCGGGCAGACGACCGGGCCCTCCCAGGATTGGTCGATCACCTCCGCTTCGGTGGGTGTCAGGCACTTCGGATCGTCGGCGGTGCAGGATGCGCGCGTCACCTGCGGATCGCGCGAGGCGAGGTAGTGGCAGCGCCGCGGATCGGCAATCACCCCGTCGCGGACGCCGTCCTGTCCGTCGCAGGCTGCGATGGCGGCTTCGGTCGCGAGCCGATACTTGGCGATGAGCAGGAGAGGCTTGCCGCCGCCCACCGGTCCACCGTTGACTCGCCGGGCGACCAGGGGATACCAGAGCATGGCGGCCTGGAATCGATCCCAGTGGATCGCCGGCGCTCCGGCGAGGATCCCGTCGTAGTCCTGAGGATCATCCTGCGCCATGCGCAGCCCCTGTCGTCCACCGGTCGAGCAGCCGTTCCAATAGGAGTACCGGGGCGGCCTGCCGTAGAAGGCTCGAACGAGCTGCTTGCCGATCACCGCCATCAGGTGCTCGGAGCGGGTCGCGAAATCCCGCTGCAAAGCCGTGTTGGGCACGCCGGGCTTCAACATGCCGAAGCTGCCGTCGAGCGGGGGGATCGGCAGGTCGGGGCGCCCGCCCGTGTGCCCCGTGTCCGTCTCGGCCGCGGCGTATCCGGCCTGCACCGCTTGGACCGGCGCGCTCACGCTTCCGACATACACCCCGCCGCCGACCGACTCCCATCGGCCGTTCCAGGCTCCGTTCATCGGCAGCCCGACCCAGATGTTGATCGCCTGGGGGACGCGCACCTTGACGAGACAGTAGGGCACGGGGCCCTGCGCGCCTGCGGCCACGGCGGACACGGAGAGGATCCGTGGCCTCACCCCGTCGGCCGTGAGTCGCGCGGACCCGATGCCGTGCACATCGCAGGCGGTCATCGGGCTTTGCGCCCGCGCTACTCCCGCGAGCAGCGCGAGCAGCGCGAGCAGCGGCACCCATACCCTGCACGGCGCGGATGCAGTGACTGTTCGGTACTGGCTCATGTGCGATCCCCCGCGCGAATGCGGGGGGATTCTGTCGTGGTCGGAGCGGTGCAAGATGGATTAAGCTGCCCGAAACTTGGACTTTTCTTACACCTTTGGGGGAGCGCATGACTCGCACGGCCGTCCGGCGTTTTCCGGATTATTCCCTCTACGGCGAGGCGCCTCGGGAGCACCCCGGACGGCTGCTGCACGTCGAGACCATCGAAGCCCGCAGCTCGCGGTATCGCTGGAGGATCGATCCGCACCGACACCGCTCGCTGCACCAGATGGTGCTGGTCGCGCGCGGCCGCGGCGTCGCGACGGCCGAGAGCGTCGTGGCCCACCTCGAGCCGCCCGCGCTCACCTTCGTGCCCGCGGGGACCGTCCACGGCTTCGATTTCGAGCCCGGGACGCTCGGGTACGTCGTGACGCTCTCCGAGGAGCTGCTGCGAGAGGCCGCGCGGCGGGAACCGGCAGTGGTCGCATTGTTCGCCGCCCCGGCGACGCTCGAACTCGCCGGGGACGCGCCGGGCGCGGCGGGGCTCGTGCGCGTTGCGCGCGCGCTCGCCCGGGAGCATGGAGAGGGAGGGGCGGGCCGCGCGCTCGCCCTCGAGGGATGGCTCTCGGTGCTGCTCGCGAGTGTCTTGCGCCTCTCGCATTCGCACGCACGGTGCGCCGGCGCCGCAATCCCGCCGAGCGGACAGCTCGTCGCACGATTCCGGGGCCTGATCGAGGCTGGATTCCGCTCGGGCCGGTCCATGCCGGATTACGCGCGGGCGCTCAACGTATCGGAAACCCATCTGCGCCATGCCTGTCTCACCGCGACCGGTGAGCCACCGAGTCGGCTGGTGCATTCGCGCATTCTCCTCGAGGCACAGCGACAGCTTCTCTATACGGCCACGCCGGTCGCGGAGATCGCGTACGGCTTGGGCTTCGACGATCCGGCGTATTTCACGCGCTTTTTCACGCGCAGATCCGGGATCTCCCCCCGAGCCTATCGCGTGCGGGGACCCCAGAACTGAACCGCCGCGCCGCCTTGCCTGGCGAGCCGCGGGAGCCCGGTGATGGATTGTATTTATCTAAAGATCGTTAGATAAGTAGTGGAAATCTCCGTCGCGATCATGCCCAAGCGACGCCTCACGCCAACCGAAGCCTTCGACCTTCGCCAAGCGCTGCATGTGGCAACGCTCGATGCGCTCATGGCTTCGCGGCGCTGGGAGCCGGCGGATCTCGCGTTCCAGGGGGGCGCGAGTCTTCACTTGGCGCACGGGTCGCCTCGGTACAGCGAGGATTTGCATTTTCTCGTGGACGCCTCGCTCAACTTGCTGGCGCTCGCCGATCAGCTCAAAGATTCGGGTTGGAAGCTGGGAGGACTCTCGCCCGACGACATTGAGTGGGCTGAAGTCTCCAAGGCGGACGAGCGCGACTGGCGTGCGGCGTGCGCGGCGCTCGCATTGCCCGCAGCCGCACTTGCGAGGATGGCAGTGTCGTCCCGTGAACATCAGCCGCGAGCTGTCGACCAGCGCCCAATGAATAGTAGGCGGTGACGTGCGTAGGCAACGGCGCTCAAAGCGGGCGTGCTCGGTCCTCGCTTCCCAGCCATTCCAGGGTCGTTAATCTTTAATATATCAGTTGCTAATGATATTAATGACTGATATACATGTCTTTATGAGTACGGAAGCGGCATTCGAGTCCATCGTGAAGCTCGGCGAGAACCTCCGTATCGCGCGCAAGCGCCGCGGACTGCGAATCGTGGACCTGGCGCAAGCCGCCGGCTGCAGCCAGGACACGCTGCGCAGGCTGGAGAGCGGAGATCCCGGGGTGTCTCTCGGGGTGCTCGCTCGCGTGGCGGCGGCGATCGGCTGCACGCAGGAGTTGGCCTCGGTGATGAATGCGGCTGAAGATCTCGAGGCGCTGAAGAGCGAGGTGCAGCGCTTGCCTCAGCGCGTGCGTCGAGCCCTGCTGCCTGTGGAGAGAGTTTCCGCGGAGGGGTTCTGGAACGAGAAGCGGGCGCGGCAGGCTGGCTCCCACAGCCGAGTGGTGAGCGGCGAGATCCCGCGAAGCGCGCTGTTTGCATTCGGCGCGGAGCAGTTACGCGGCGCCGAGTTCAAGTGGCCGAAAGGTGGCTTCTCGGCGCTGGAGAACG
>JASHTK010000105.1 GCA_030040575.1 Gammaproteobacteria bacterium | reverse complement strand
CGCACGACGTCGAAGACGATCTTCGAGCGGGCGTGTCCCATGTGGCACAGGTCGTACACGGTATCCCCGCACACGTACATGCCGATGCTTCCGGGCTCAAGCGGCACGAGCGGCTCCTTGCGCCCGGTGAGGGAGTTGAAGATGTGAATCACGGCGCGTGCGCGGCGAAGCGAGCGAGCCGCTCGCGAACCTCGCGGGGAGCCATCGCCTTGAGGAGCGTCGCGAGCTCGGGGCCGTCCGACCGGCCCGTGAGCGCGGCGCGCAGCGGCAGGTAGAGCGCCGTGCCGTGGCGGCCGGTCGCGCTGCGGATCGCCCCGGCGATGGCCCGCAGATCGTTACCGCTCGCCTCGGCGCCGCGCACGGCGGCCGCGAAGTACCCCGAGCCCGCGTCGCGGACGGCGTCTCGGGCGGCCGTGTCGAGCTCCGGCGGGCCGCCGAACACCACCTCGGCCCAGGCGCGCGCATCGGCGGGGAGCTCCACGTTCGGCAGCACCGCCTCGAGGAACGCCGAGGCCGGGCGCTCATCGAGCTGCGCGGGCAGCACGCCGCTCAGCCAGCGCCGCGCCTCATCCGGCGTCAGGCCGTGCACGGCCTCCTTCTGCCAGGAGCGCAGCTGCTGCTCGTCGAAGTGCGCCGGCGCGCGACCGAGGCGCGCCGGATCGAACGCGCGCGCCATCTGCTCGAGGCCGAGCAGCCCCTGCTCGGGCGCGGAGTGGCCGAGGCGGAAGAGATGGTTGGCGATCGCCGCCGGCAGGTAGCCCCGCTCGCGAAATCCGCGCACGCTCGCCGCGCCGAGCCGCTTGGAGAGCGGCGCGCCGGACCGATCGAGGAGCAAGGACACGTGCCCGTACTGCGGCGCCGCGAGCCCCAAGGCGCGCAGGATGAGCAGCTGCCGCGGCGTGTTCGCGAGGTGATCCTCGCCGCGCAGGACGTGCGTCACGCCCATGCACGCGTCATCCACCGCGTTGCTGAAGAAGAAGGCGGCGGTGCCGTCCGCGCGCCGCACGATGAAATCACCAATCTCCTCGCTTACCGTGCTCTGCGGACCGCGGACCAGGTCGAGGAACTCCACCCGCGCGCCCGGCGGCACGCGGAAGCGCAGCGTCGGCGCGATGCCCTGCGCGCTGCGGCGCGCCTGATCCTGCGCCGAGAGGTTCCGGCAGGTCCCGGCATAGCGCGGCGGCCTTCCCGCCGCGAGCTGCGCCTTGCGCGAGACTTCGAGCTCAAGGGCGGAGCAGAAGCACGGGTACACCGCCCCCGCCGCGGCAAGCTGCGCGAAGTAGCGCGCGTAGAGCGGCGCGCGCAGTGACTGCCGGTACGGGCCCCGCTCGTCCTCCCGGTCCGGGCCCGCATCCCATTGAAGGCCGAGCCAGCGTAAATCCTCGAGCTGGCGCTCCCGGTACACCTCGAGGCTGCGCTCGACGTCCGTGTCCTCCAAGCGGAGCAGGAAGCGGCCGCCGCTGCGCCGCGCGAGCAGCAAGTTGAAGAGCGCCGTGCGTGCGTTCCCGAGATGCACATCGCCCGTGGGGCTCGGCGCGAAGCGCGTGACCGGCGTGCTCGCCGCGGGGGCGCGCGCGGCTGAGTCGGGGATTCTCACCGCGACAATGTTACCATCCCGCCATTGCCTCGAGCGGGGGGCGCCGGATCGCCGAACACGATGTCAACGCAAGCACGATGGATGATGAGGGGCGCTCTGGCGGTCGGTCTGCTGCTGCTCGGCGCGATGGCGCATGCGGCGAGCGCGCCTCCCGCGCCTGCGGGGTCGAGCAGCAGCGACACGCAGCCGTACCCGCGCGTGCGGGTCGTCACCAGCATGGGAAGCTTCGAGATCGAGCTCTACCCCGACCGCGCGCCGTTCACGGTCGGCAGCTTCCTGCGGTACGTGCGCGAGGGCCAGTACACGAACACGCTCTTCCACCGCGTCATCGCGAACTTCGTCATCCAGGGCGGCGGGCACGATGCGAGCACCTACCGACTGAAGCCGATCCGCGGGTACATTCCGAACGAGTCCGGCAACGGACTGCAGAACAAGCGCGGCTGGGTCGGGCTGGCGCGCGCGTCGGCGCCGCACACCGGCAACTGCCAGTTCTACGTGAACCTCGTCGACAACCCGGAGCTCGACCCCGTGCCGACGCGCTGGGGCTACGCCGTGTTCGGCCGCGTGGTGGAAGGCATGGACGTGGTGGACCGCATCGGCGTGACGCCGACCGGCACCATGGGTCCCTTCTCGACCGATTCGCCGCTGAAGCCGATCGTCATCGAGCAGATCGTCGAGGTTCCGAGCGGAGCGACTGCGCCGTCCGGGCCGGCCGTCGCGGCTCCGACCTCGACCACCCCAGCGGTGCTCTCGCCCCAGTAGCGCCCGGGATGCGCCGTATGTGAGCGGATCGGGCGTGGCGCGACTGTTCGTCTCCGATCTGCATCTCGATGCCGACTCGCCGCAGGCGACGGAGCAGTTCCTCGAGTTCCTCGCGACGCATGCGGCGCGGGCCGAGGCGCTCTACATCCTCGGGGACCTGTTCGAGGCGTGGATCGGAGATGACGATCCGGAGCGCGAGAAGGCGCGGGTCTGCGGCGCGCTCCGGGAGCTCACGGGCCGCGGGGTGGCCTGCTTCGTGCTGCACGGCAACCGCGACTTCCTGCTCGCCGAGGGCTTCTGCGAGCGGACCGGCAGCTCGCTGCTGCCCGATCCGGTCGTCGTCGAGCTCGCGGGGGAGCGGGTGCTGCTCACGCACGGCGATGCGCTCTGTGTCGATGATCACTCGTACCAGGAGCTGCGCAGCACCGTGCGCAGCCCGGAGTGGCGGCGGCGCTTCCTCGCGCTCCCGCTCGCCGTGCGTGCCCGGCTCGCCGAGCGCGCCCGCGCAGGCAGCCGGGCGCACCTCGCCCGGGTGGTCCCGGATCTCATGGACGTGAACGCCGCTGCCGTCGCCGCCGCCTTTCGCGCGACCGCCGTCCGTCGGATCATTCACGGGCACACCCATCGGCCCGGCGTGCACGAGCTGCTCCTCGACGGGCTGCGCGTCGAGCGGATCGTGCTCGGCGCCTGGTACGAGCAGGGCAGCTACCTGCACTACGAGGCGGGGCGTTACGAGCTGCGGGAGCTGACTAGGCCGCGCGCCGCGCGTGCGGCAGGGTGAGGATCGCCTCCAAGCCGCGGTCCGGCAAATTGCGCAGCACGAGCGCGCCGCCGTGCGCCTGCGCGATGTCGCGCGCGATGCAAAGTCCGAGCCCCGTGCCGCCCGTGTCGCGGTTGCGCGAGGACTCGACGCGGTAGAACGGCTCGAACACCCGCTCGAGCTCCTCGGCAGGCAGTCCCGGCCCCTCGTCCCTCACGCGCAGCGTGAGCGCCGCGCCGTCGTCCACGATGATCGTCGCGCGGACTCCGAAATGGATGGCATTCGAGACGAGATTCGTCAGGCAGCGCTTGAGAGCCTGCGGCTTGCCGCGGCAGGCGCCGCGCGTGCGCCCGCGGATCGTCACGCTCGCGCCGATCTCGGCGAACTCGGACCGGATCGTCGCGAGCAGCGCGTCCACATCGACGGGCCCGGCGGCCTCATCGTCGCTCAGCCCTTTGAGCAGGGCGAGCGCACCGCGCACCATGCTCTCCATCTCATCGAGGTCGCGGCCGAAGCGCTCCCGGACCTCCTCCGGGTCGGCGAGCGTCTCGACGCGCAGGCGCATGCGCGTGAGCGGCGTCTTCAGATCGTGGGACATCGCGGCGAGCACGCGCGTGCGGCTGTCGACGTAGCGGCGCATGCGCTCCTGCATGGTGTTGAAGGCGCGGGCCGCCTCGCGCAGCTCCTGCGCGCCGGACTCCACGAGCAGCGGGCGATTCACGTCCCGTCCCACGGCCTCGGCCGCGCGCGCGAGGCTCGACAGCGGCCGGGTGATGCTGTGCGCGAGCCAGTAGAGCACGATCGCCGTCGCGACGGTGAGCAGCGCCAAGTCGAGCACGAGGCTGTGCGGCAGGAGCGGACCGCGCCGCCCCTGCGCGACCCGGAAGCGCAGCGCATCGCCGTCGGGCAAGGTGACGGTCACATCGTAGAGCCGGCCGCCGAGCTCGTAGCCCTCGGGAGGCTGGCGCGTGACGGTGATCACGCGCTCCGCGACGCCGCTCGGGGCGCGCACCGCGACCGCATAGTCCGGACCGAGCAGCGACCTGATCTGCTCGGAGAGCGCCGCGGGGAAATCGGTCACCGGAATCGACGGGGGCCCCGGGGGCGGGCCGGTCGCCGGCCCGGGCGGCGGGCCAATCGGGGGCCCAGAGGACGGGCGGGGGAACGGCGCAACGCCCGGCGGACTACCGAGCGCAGGGGCGAGCGGCCCGAAGGGCTCGCCGCGCCGCAGCAGCGGCGGGAACCGCTCGAGGCGCGCCCGCGCGAGCGCGCGCGCCTGCGGATCGAGCACCTGCAGTGCGTAGGTCACATCGACGATGCGGCGCGACCATTCGCGGACGTTGCCCTCCGAGACGAAGCGGTCGCGCTCGCGAGCGATGAGGACAAAGGCGACGGCCTGCGCCACGAACATCGCGACGAGCACCGAGACGAACAGGCGGCCGAAGACGGACCGCGGCCAGAGCCTCCAGTGGCGCCACGCCTGCGGGCGCGCTGCGGAGGCCGGCTGCCGAGCCGAGGCACCGGAGTCCGTCGCGTCCGCGCCGAGACGTGCGCGGGGCGGCGCGAGGGCGGCGGGCGCGGCCGCCTCAGTAGGACTCGACACCGACTCCGACGACATAGCCCTCACCGTACACCGTCTTGATGATCTGCGGCGAGCGGGCGTCGTCGCCGAGGATTTGTCGCAGGCGGCTCACCCGCACATCGATGCTGCGGTCGAGCGGGTCGGCCTCCCGGCCGCGCAGCAGCTCGGTGAGCTGCGCGCGCGAGAGCACGCGGTTCGGCGAGGTGAGCAGCACCGCGAGCAGCCGGTACTCGGCCCCGGAGAGCGGCACGGTCGAGCCGTTGCGGTCCGTGAGCGCTCGGCTCGTCGTATCGAGCTGCCATCCGGCGAACCGAAAGCCGCGGACGGAGGCCGGATCCGGGTCGCGCGGCGCGTGGGCCGCCCGGCGCAGCACGGCCTTCACCCGGCCGAGCAGCTCGCGCGGATTGAACGGCTTTGGCACGTAGTCGTCCGCGCCGACCTCCAGCCCGACGATGCGGTCCACGTCGTCGCCGCGCGCAGTCAGCATGATGATCGGCAGCTGGGAGCGCGTGCGCAGCTCGCGGCAGACCGCAAGGCCATCCTCGCCGGGCAGCATCAAATCCAGCACGAGCAGATCGACGTGCGACTGCTGCAGCACCTTGCGCATCGACTTGCCCTCGGCGACCGCCGTGGTGCGATAGCCGTGCGTCTCGAAGTACTGCCCCAGCAGGGTGCGGATCTCCCGGTCGTCATCGACGATGAGCAGATGCGGTCGATCGTTCATGGCTCGTTCATCGCTCGCTCGCGGCGCGTGCGCCGCCCGTCCTTGCGGCTCGGCGGACCTTATCCCCGGGGCGCTCGCAGGCGTGTAATGAATTGTTTCCACCGCGCCGCAGCGCATCGTGCGGCGCGCCGAGCGGCGCGCAGTCATCGAGCCTCACAGCGGCGCACCGGAGTGAAAGCGAAACTCCCCATCCGGAAGGGTCGCCAG
>JASHTK010000104.1 GCA_030040575.1 Gammaproteobacteria bacterium | reverse complement strand
GGGGACGTGACGCGCAAGCGCAAGCTCCTCGAGAAGCAGAAGGAAGGCAAGAAGCGGATGAAGCAGCTCGGCCGCGTGGAGATCCCGCAGGAGGCGTTCCTGGCGGTGCTGCGAGTCGGACGCAAGAGCTAAGAGATTCGCCCCCGGGGTCACCCACGACAACAAGGTTCATCCATGCTGATGTCATTGATCTCCGTGCTGAGCTGGCTCGCCGTTCCCGTCGCCGCGATATGCGTGGTGGACGACTGGCTCCTGCGTCCCCGGCGCCAGATCGCCGCGGCGCCCGAGACGGCGCGCGACCCGCCGGCCATGGCCGTCGCGTACTACGCCTTGCCGGTGCTCGTCGCCGCGGGCGTCATCCGGCTGCTCGCGGCCGAGACGCTCGATTTCAGCGTGGTGCTGCTCGCCATCGCGGTCGTGACCGGCCTCGCCTGGCTGCTCGATGCGGCGGTGCTGCGCGGGCGCCGCCTCGCGGCGGCGCGCGCGGCGCACAAGAGCCCGGCGGCGGTGAGCGAGCCCGGCACGGTGGACTACGCGCGCAGCTTCTTCCCCGTCGCCGTGATCGTGCTCGTGCTGCGCTCGTTCCTGTTCGAGCCGTTTCGCATCCCCTCGGACTCGATGATGCCGACGCTTCTCGACGGCGACTTCATCATCGTCAACAAGTACGCGTACGGCCTGCGGCTGCCCGTCATCGACCGCAAGATCGTCACGATCGGCGAGCCGCACCGCGGCGATGTGGTGGTGTTCCGCTATCCGCCCGATCCCTCGGTCAACTACATCAAGCGGGTCGTCGGGGTTCCCGGAGACCGCGTGAGCGTTCACGACGACATGGTCACCATCAACGGCAAGCCGGTTCCGACGGTCGACCGGGGTCTGTACGACGACGGCTGCTACGAGGGCATGCATCTCGTGCAGGAGACGCTCGACCAACACAGCCACGAGATGATGTACTGTCCGTCGACCGGCGACATCGTCGTCGAGCCGCTGCCGACGTGCAACCGCAGTCTGCCCCACGGCTACGTCTGTCCGGCCGACAACGATCTCGCCTTCGAGGAGCACGGCTCCTGGCCGGAGCACGTGATTCCGCCCGGCACCTACCTCATGCTGGGCGATAATCGCGACAACAGCTCCGACGGCCGCTACTGGGGCTTCGTGCCCGAGGCGAACCTGGTCGGCAAGGCGACCCGAATCTGGTTCAATTGGGACCTCGAGCGGTCGGGAGGGCCGATTTGGAAGCGAATCGGCATGCGCATTCAATGACCGGCCTCCGGAAGGGGGGAGTTATGTATAGAAGGCAACGAGGAATCACGTTTCTCGGCGGTCTGCTGCTCGCGGTTCCCATCGCGATCCTCGGGTACGCCGCCATCCGCCTGGCCCCCCTGTACCTCAACTACATGAGCGTCGCGCGCAGCCTCGATCTCACCGCCTCGTCCGTGCAGTCGGACAGCGGCACCGTCTCCCCGCAGCTGATCCGCAACTCGCTCGCGAAGCGCTTCGACATCGAGAGCATCAATTTTCCCTCGGTGCAGGACATCATGATTCGCCAGGACGGCTCGGGCTGGGTGATCGAGGCGAAGTACGAGGACACGGCCCCGCTCTTCGGCAACCTCTCGCTGCTCGTCGACTTCGACAAGGTCGCGCGGATCGGCGGCTGACGGCGTGCAAGCCGAGTGGCCTCAGCGCTGGGTTCGGGAGCGGCTCGGATACGAGCCCGGCGACTGCGGGCTGTTCGCGGCGGCCCTCACGCACCGCAGCGCCGCTCGCCCGCACAACGAGCGGCTCGAGTTCCTCGGCGATGCGGTGCTCAACCTGCTCGTCGCGGAGCACCTGTACCGGGCCTTTCCCGACGCCGACGAGGGTGACCTGAGCCGCCTGCGCGCCCGGATCGTGAGCCGCGAGCCGCTCGCGGAGATCGCGGCGGAGCTGTCCCTCGGGGAGGTGCTGCAGCTCGGCAGCGGTGAGCTGAAGACGGGCGGCTTTCGCCGCCAATCGATCCTCGCCGATGCCTTCGAGGCGGTCTGCGGCGCGCTCTATCTCGATGGCGGCATCGCGGCCGCGCGCCGCGTCGTCGCCGGGCTCATGGAGCCGCGCATCGCGCGGCTGCCGTCCGCCGCGGCGCTCAAGGACGCCAAGACGCGGCTGCAGGAGTACGTCCAGTCGCGCGGTCTGCCGCTGCCGCGGTACGCGGTCGAGCGCACCGAGGGGCGGCAGCACGACCAGACCTTCTGGGTGGTCTGCGAGGTGGAGAGCCTCAAGCGCCGCGCAAGCGGCAGGGGCCGCAGCCGCCGGCGCGCGGAGCAGGAGGCGGCGCAGCGCGTGCTGAGCGAGATCGAGGCGGGGCGAGCGTGAGCACGCCGACCGTGAGCACGCCGGCTGTGAGCGCACCGGCTGTGAGCGCACCACCGTTCCGCTCGGGGTTCGCCGCGCTCGTCGGGCGCCCGAACGTCGGCAAGTCCACCTTGCTCAATGCGCTCATCGGGGAGAAATTGAGCATCGTGACGCCGCGGCCACAGACGACGCGCCATCGAGTGCTCGGTGTGCTCACCTCCGAGGCAGCACAGATCGCGTTCGTTGACACCCCGGGGCTGCACCACGGAGCGCGCCGCGCGCTCAATCGCGCCATGAACCGCACGGCCGCCGCGGCGCTTCACGATGCGGACCTCGGCGTGCTCGTGCTCGATGGGACGCGCTGGACGGCCGAGGATGATCTCGCTCTCGAGCGCATCCGGCAGAGCGGGCGGCCGGCCGTCGCGGCGATCAACAAGATCGACTGCATCCGCCCCCGCGAGCGGCTCCTGCCGCTGCTCGCCGAGCTTGCCCGCCGGCACGCCTTCACGGACATGGTTCCCGTCTCGGCTCTGAAGGCGGAGAACCTCGCTGCGCTCGTCGCGGCCATCGGGCGTGTCTTGCCGGTGTCGCCGCCGCTTTACCCGCGCGAGCAGCGCACGGATCGGGATTTCCGCTTTCGTATCGCGGAGACCGTGCGCGAGCGGCTCACGCTCGAGCTGCAGCAGGAGCTGCCCTACGGAATCGCCGTGGAGGTCGAGCGCGCCGTGGAGGAGGACGGGCAGCTGCTCGTCGATGCGGCCATCTGGGTGGATCGGTCAGGTCACAAGCCGATCGTGATCGGTGCGCGCGGCGAGCGGTTGAAGCGCGTCGGCCGCGCCGCCCGGCTCGAGCTCAACCGCACGCTCGGCCGGCGGCTGCACCTCGCGCTGTGGGTGAGGGTGCGCGAGGGTTGGGCGGACAGCGCGCGCGCCCTGCAGCAGCTGGGCCTCGATCCATGAGCCACGGACCGCAACGCACGCAGCTCGCCCCCGGGTACATCCTGCACCACATGCCGTACCAGGACAGCGGCCGGATCCTCGAGGTGCTGACGCGCGAGCACGGCCGGCTGTCGCTCTTCGCGCGCGGCGTGCGCGGGCCGAAGTCCAAGATGGCCCCGCTCCTGCAGCCGTTCCGGCTGCTGCTGCTCTCCTGGAGCGGCCGCGGCGAGGCCCCGATGCTCGTCGGAGCCGAGCCCGGCGGGTCGGCCGGCGCGCTGCCGCCTGCGCATCTTGTCGCCTGCTTCTATCTCAACGAGCTCGTGCTGAAGCTCACCTCGCGCCACGATCCTCATCCGGCGCTCTTCGACGCCTACCACGCGGCGCTCGAGGACTTGCGGGGCGGCGGCTCGCTCGAGCCGGCCTTGCGAGTCTTCGAGAAGCGCCTGCTCGAGGAGGTCGGCTACGGCCTCGATCTCGAGGCGGAATCGCGGACGGGGCGCCGCGTCGCGGCCGAGGCGTACTATCAGTTCCGCCCGGCCCAGGGGCTCGTCGCATCCTCGCGCGATGCGGCCGGAGCGCTCGCCGGGCGCTCGCTGATGAGCCTCGCCCGGGAGCGCCTCTCGAGCCGGTCGGAGCTCGATGACGCGCGGCGGTTGCTCCGGTCCGCGCTCGAGCATTGTCTCGAGGGCCGCGAGCTCCTCACGCGCTCGGTCGCGCGGTCGATCGCACGGCGGTCCCGGGCGGAGATCGGCAAATGATCGCTCTCGGCGTCAACATCGACCACGTTGCGACGCTGCGTGAGGCGCGCCGGGGCCGCTTTCCGGACCCCGTTCATGCGGCGCTCAGCGCCGAGATGGCCGGCGCCGATTGCATCACGCTGCACCTGAGAGAGGATCGGCGCCATATCCAGACCGAGGACGTCCACTCTTTGAGAGGGTTGCTGCAGACTCGCATGAATCTCGAGATGGCGGTCACGGATGAGATGCTCGCGATCGCGCGCGAGGTGCGCCCGGCGGACTGCTGCCTCGTTCCCGAGCGCCGCGCGGAGCTCACGACGGAAGGCGGGCTCGATGCCGCCGCGCAGAGGCCGCGGCTCGCGGAGGCGGTGGCGGCGCTCACAGGCGCGGGCGTGCGCGTCGCGCTGTTCATCGATCCCGAGCCGGGCCAGATCGAGGCCGCCTCCGCGGTGAGAGCCCCGGTCGTCGAGCTGCACACCGGAGCCTATGCGCATGCCGCCGGAGCGCGCCGGGCGACGGAGCTCGAGCGGCTGCGGGCCGCGGCGCGCCTCGCCGCGAAGCTCGGTCTTGAGGTGCACGCGGGGCACGGCCTCGACTATCACAACGTGCAGCCGGTCGCCGCGATCGGGCAGATCGTGGAGCTCAACATCGGGCATGCGATCATCGCGCGCGCGCTCTTCGGCGGGCTCGCCTCCGCCGTGCGGGACATGAAGGCGCTGATGAGTGCCGCGCGCATGAGCCTCGACACCCGCGCATGAGGCTCGGCAGAGGCACATGACACGCGGTGGTGCGCGCACGTGATCTTCGGGATCGGCGTGGACGTGCTCGAGACGCGTCGCATCGCGCATACGCTCGAGCAATTCGGCGCGCGCTTCATCGGCCACCTGCTGCTGCCCGAGGAGCAGGCCCAGCTCGAGCACGCGCGGCGCCGCGAGCGCTTCGTCGCGATGCGCTTCGCCGCGAAGGAGGCGATCGTCAAGGCGATGGGGACGGGCTTCTCGCACGGCGTGTGGATCCGCGACGTGGGCGTCGTGCAGAACGCATGGGGCAAGCCCGAGGTGATCTTCTCCGCGCGCGGGGAGCAGATGCGCCGCCGCCTCGGCATCGGCGAGGGGCACGTCACGCTCACCGACGAGTCGGGGCTCGTGGTGGCGGTCGCGGTGCTCATGAAGGCGGTGTGAGACGGCTTGGCCGAGTGGCGCACTGAGCGCCGAGCCGTGGATGCTCCGAAGATGAATACGCTCGTGTTCGATATCGAGACGGTGCCCGACGTGAGCCTCGGCCGCAGGCTCTACGGGCTCGAGGGGCTACCCGACGCCGAGGTGGCGAAGGCGATGCTGACGCGCCGCAGGCAACAGACGGGGGATGAGTTCCTGCCGCCCCTGTACCAGCGCGTCGTCGCCATCTCCTGTCTGCTGAGAAGCCGCGACGGCTTGAGGCTCTGGAGCCTCGGTGACGTCGCGGCCGGGGAGACGGAGCTCGTCGAGCGGTTCTTCGACGGCATCGAGCGGTTCGCGCCGGTGCTCGTCTCGTGGAACGGCGGCGGCTTCGATCTGCCGGTGCTGCATTACCGAGCGCTGCGCGCAGGCGTGCAGGCGCCGCGGTACTGGGAGACGGGGGATGAGGACCCGGCGTTCCGGTACAACAATTACCTCTCGCGCTTCCACTGGCGTCACATCGATCTGATGGACGTCCTCTCGGGCTTTCAGGGGCGCGGGCGCGCCTCGCTCGGCGACACGGCCGCGCTGCTCGGGCTGCCGGGTAAGCTCGGGTTCGACGGCAGCCACGTATGGGACGCCTGGCTCGCAGGCGACATCGTGCGCATCCGCCGGTACTGCGAGACGGACGTGCTCAACACGTATCTCATCTATCTGCGCTTCGAGCTCATGCGGGGACGGTTCGCGCGCGAGCGCTACGAGGAGGAGGTCGCGCGCGTCAAGGCGCTGCTGCGCGAGGGCGCCGAGCCGCACCGCGCCGAGTTCCTGAGCGTCTGGGAATCGGGCGCCGGGGCGGGGGAGGCTGCGGATTGAGCGACGCCGAGCTCGGCACGGTCGCCGCACTCACCCACGAAGGCGAAGGAGTCGTCCACGGCGGCAGGACGGCCTTCGTCGCCGGCGCGCTGCCCGGCGAGATCATCCGCTTCCGTCGCGTGCGCCGGCGCAAGCGCCACGACGAGGCGACGCTCATCGAGATCGTGCAGTCCTCGGGTGAGCGGGCCGTTCCACGCTGCGCGCACTTCGGAGTGTGCGGCGGGTGCGCGCTGCAGCACCTCGAGGCCGGCCGCCAGATCGAGGCGAAGCACGCCGAGCTCAGCGACGCGCTCGAGCGGATCGCCCGCGCGACGCCCGAGCGCTGGCTCGAGCCGCTGCGCGGACCGCTCTGGGGCTATCGCAGGCGCGCTCGTCTCGGCGCGCGGTACGTGCCGAAGAAGGGTCGCGTCGTGGTCGGCTTCCGCGAGCGCCTCGCGCCGTACGTCGCGGCCATCGAGCGGTGCGAGGTGCTCGCGCCGGCGATCGGCGAGCTGATCGGGCCGCTCGCGGCGCTGTTGACCGAGCTCGATGTCCGCGAGCGTGTGCCGCAGATCGAGGTGGCGGTCGCCGATAACGCGACGGCGCTCGTGCTGCGCGTGCTCGCGGCCCCCTCGCCGAGCGATCTGGCACGCCTCGAGGAGTTCGAGCGGGCGCACTCGCTGCGGCTGTACCTGCAGCCCGCGGGACTTCAGTCCGTCAGCCGCCTCTCCGATGCCGGGCCCGAGGAGCCTCTGTGGTACGCGCTCCCGGAGTTCGACGTGCGGCTCGAGTTCGAGCCCACCGACTTCATCCAGGTGAACGGCGCGATGAACCAGGCGCTCGTCGCCCGCGCCATCTCGCTCCTCGAGCCGACGAGCGAGTCGCGGGTGCTCGACCTGTACTGCGGGCTCGGTAACTTCACGCTGCCGCTCGCACGCCGTGCAGGCGGGGTGGTGGGCGTCGAGGGGGAGCGCTCGCTCGTCGAGCGCGCACGACATAATGCGCGCATCAATACCGTCGCGAACGCGGAGTTCATCGAGGCGGACCTCGCGAGCCCGCTGCCGCCCGAGCTGCCGTGGCTCGCGGGAGGCATCAGCCACGTGCTGCTCGATCCCCCGCGCGCCGGAGCCCGCGAAGTAATGCGGACCATTGCACGAATCGGCCCGCGGCGCGTGCTGTATATTTCTTGCCATCCGGGCAGTCTCGCGCGGGACGTGGGGGCTCTCGTTCACGAGCATGGCTTCGTCCTGCAGGCGGCCGGGGTCCTGGACATGTTCCCTCACACCACGCACGTCGAGTCGCTTGCGCTGCTCGTGCCCGGGAGGCCAGGGGAGGACGGCCGCACATGACTCTGGGGCCGCTCATGATCGATCTGGTGGGTCCCCGGATCGAGGCCGAGGAGCTCGAGCTGCTCCGCCATCCGCTCGTCGGGGGCGTGATTCTGTTCACTCGCAATTTTACCGATTCCGAGCAGCTCACGGCCCTCACCGCCGGGATCCACGCGGCGCGCAGCCCGCCCCTCGTCGTTGCGGTCGATCACGAAGGCGGGCGCGTGCAGCGCTTCCGGGGCTCCTTCTCGACGCTGCCGTCGGCGCGCCGCATCGGCCGCCAGCTCGATGCCGACCCCCGCGCGGGTGCTGCGCTCGCGCGCCGCGTCGGCTGGCTCATGGCCGCGGAGCTGCGCGCGCACGGGGTGGACATCTCCTTCGCGCCCTGCGTGGACCTCGACTACGGCGTGAGCGGCGTCATCGGCGACCGGGCGTTCCACTCGCGCGCAGACGCCGTCGCGCAGCTCGCCGTCGCCTACGCGCACGGCATGCGCGAGGCGGGCATGGCGGCGACCGCCAAGCACTTCCCCGGGCACGGCGCAGTGAGCGCCGACTCCCACCATGCCCTGCCCGTCGATCGGCGCGGGCTCGCCGATCTCACCGAGGATCTCACCCCGTACCGGCGCCTCATCGACAACGGGCTGCCCGGCATCATGATGGCTCACGTGCAGTATCCCGCCGTCGATGAGCGACCCGCGAGCTCCTCGAGCCGGTGGATCCGCGAGGTGCTGCGCGGGGACATGCGCTTCCAGGGCGCCGTCTTCTCCGATGACCTGTCGATGGCCGCGGCCGCGGTGGAGCACGACATCGTCGCGCGCGCGGAGCGCGCGCTCGCGGCCGGGTGCGACGTGCTGCCCGTTTGCAACGACCGCTCGGCCGTGGTGTCGCTGCTCGATCGGCTCAAGGCGAAGCCGGAGCCCGCCTCGCAGGTGCGCATCGTGCGCATGAGGGGCCGGGAGGGCAAGCCGTGGCGCGAGCTCATCGACTCGGCCGAATGGAAGGCAGCCCGCGCGTCCCTCGAGGGCCTCGCGGCCGCGCCGCCTCTCACGCTGCAATCGGGTGCGTCGTGATCGCCTGGTCGGCCGAGGCCTGGCGCAAGATCCTCGCCGCCGCGCCGGAGGGCGTGGTCGTCTGCGACGCGGCTGCGGATCATGCGGTGCTCTACGCGAACAGCGCGTTCGCGCAGCTGTCCGGTCATCGGGTCGAGGCGCTGCTCGGGGCGAACCTGCGCATGCTCCAGGGAGCCGATCGCGACCAGGAGGCGCGCCCGCGGATCCGGGAGGCGCTCGAGCGCGGTGAGCCCTGCCGAGCGCTCCTGCGCAACTATCGTCCCGACGGCACCTCGTACTGGAACGAGATGCTCTTGCAGCCCGTGCGTGACGACGAGGGGCGCCTCGCCCAGTGGATCGGTTACCACCGGGACGCCGGCGAGCGGCTGCGACCGCCGCTCGAGCGCGCCGGACAGGGGCTGCCGGCTTGGATGCACGAGGATCGGCTGACCGCCTTGCATTCGCGCGCCTACTTCGAGGAGATCCTGCGCCGCGATTGGCACATCGCGCAGCGCGAGTCGCGCGAGATCGGCCTCGCCCTGTTCGACATCGACGACCTCGGCGCCTACAACGACACGTTCGACAAGTCCGCGGGCGATGCCTGCATCCGCCGCGTGGCCCGGGCCATCGGCGGCTCGTACCGTCGCGGGAGCGACCTCGTCGGGAGGTGGGACGGCGGCACGTTCGCCGTCCTCACGCTCGGGGATGCAGCGGCGGGCGCATGCGAGTACGCGAAGCAGGTCGTGCAGCGTGTACGCGACCTGCTGATTCACCATCCACGGGCAGGCAACGGCTGCCGGTACGTGACGCTGAGCGCCGGCGTCGCGAGCCTCGTCCCCGGGCGCGAGATGCCCCTCGATGCCCTGGTCGGCGCCTGCCTCACCGCGCTGCAGCGCGCGAAGAACCTCGGCAAGAACAACCTCTGCGCCGCCGAGGCGCGCGACTTCAAGGTCTGAGCGATCCGCGCGTCGGCTGCGTGGCATGCCGCTCGGGCGTCACGAGCGCGATCACGCCGAACGCCGGGTGGTCGAAGTAGTTGCGCTCGTCGAAGCGCACGCGATGGCTGTCGTGAAGGGTGAACACGGTGCCCGGGACGGCGGCGAGCCCCGCAGGGGGATCGTCCATCGCATAGTGCAGATCGAGGGCGAGATGCAAGAACTCGCCGCGCTCGAGCGCCACGGAGCCCGTGAGCCCTGGGGCAGCGATGCCGAGGCTTTCGATCGGGATCGCGATCGGCCGGCCCCAGGGGCTTGCGATTTGCAACCAGGCGACGTGGGCGACCGGAAGATACCGGCCGCTCGCGCCGAGCCGTGTTGCGATCCGGTCGAGCCGGAACTCGGTGGGTGGCAGCAGGTGCACGTCGCTGCGCGTGTCCTCGGGCGGCACGGTGGGGACGGAGCCGCCCGAAGCCGCCGAGGAAGTCGCCGAAGCCGCTGAGGAAGCCGCCGAAGCAGCGGGAGCCGCCGAAGGCGCGGGAACCGTCGAGGTCGCCGACGTCCCGGGAGCAGGTGCAGCCGATGGAGCGGACGAGGCCCCGGGAGCGATCGCGGTCGGCGCCGCGGGGGCTCCCGGCTCGGTGGGCCGTACGCCCGGCCCCTCCGGCTGAGCGCCCGCCTCGGCGCTCCAGTCCTCCGGCGCACCGAGCGCGGTGGTTGCCCGAAACACGAGCAGCTCGACGCGATATACGGGTGCCGGCGCGGGCGCGGACTGCGAGGACACCTGGCCCGGCTGTTGCGTGAGCGCGGGCTGTTGCGTGAGGGCAGGTGGTTGCGGGAGCGCCGGCTGCTGCGCGAGCGCCGGCCGCTGCGTGAGCGCGAGCGCGCCCGCACACACTGGAGCGAGTGTGGCGAGCAGGAGCCTCATCACGTGACACCGTGCCGGCGGGCGGCCCCACCCGGCCACGGGGCGTCTGCATCCGGCCATGTGGCGTCTCCGCCCCCCATGGGCTGACAGGGGTTCCCGGCGATTCTACCCGTCACTCCTCGGCGCCCTCCAATCGATGCGCTGCGGGCAGCTCCACCGCGCGAGCGTTGCGGCCGAGGCGCTCGAGCAGCTCACCGGCGAACTCGAAGCGCCTCGGCTCCTCGGCGAGCGGGCGCGCGACGCGCAGCTTCAAGGGCCCCTCGAGGCGGAACTGCCGCGCCTCGCGCTCGATCAGGCGGATGACCGTCGCGGGGTCGACGCCGCTCTGCTCCTCGAACAGCACGTAGCCGCCCTGCGGCCCGAGATCGAGGCGCCGCACGCCGAGCGCGCGCGCGCGCAGCTTCAGGCGCGCAATGCCGAGCAGGCTCTGCGCCGGCGCGGGCAGCGGTCCGAAGCGGTCGATGAGCTCGGCGGCGAGCTCCGCGATCGCGCCGTCGCTCGCGGCCGATGCGATGCGCTTGTACAGGACCAGGCGCACGTGCACGTCGCCCACGTAGCTCTCGGGCAGGAAGGCGGGCAGGTGCAGCTCGATCTCGGTCGCGGCGGCGAGCGGCCGGTCGAGGCCGGGCTCGCGGCCCTCCTTGAGCGACCGCACCGCATGCTCGAGCAGATCGAGGTACAGCGCGAGCCCGATCTCGGTCATCTGGCCGCTCTGCGCCTCGCCCAAGAGCTCCCCGGCGCCGCGGATCTCGAGATCGTGGGTCGCGAGCACGAATCCCGCGCCGAGCTCCTCGAGGGACTCGATCGCCTCGAGCCGCTTGACGGCATCGGCCGCGAGCTCGCGGCGCGGGGGCACGATCAGATACGCGTAGGCGCGGTGGTGTGAGCGCCCGACGCGGCCGCGCAGCTGGTGCAGCTGCGCGAGGCCCATGCGGTCGGCGCGATGAATCATGATCGTGTTCGCCGTCGGCACGTCGATGCCGCTCTCGATGATGGTCGTGCAGAGGAGCAGGTTGAAGCGCCGGTGATAGAAGTCGACCATCAGCTGCTCGAGATCTCGCTCGCGCATCTGGCCGTGGCCGATGCGCAGGTCCGCCTCCGGCACGAGCTCGCGCACGGCGGCGGCGAGCTTCTCGATCGTGCGCACCTCGTTGTGGACGAAGTAGATCTGTCCGCCGCGGCGCAGCTCGCGCAGCGCCGCCTCTCGCAGCGTCGGACCGTCCCACTCCGTCACGAAGGTCTTGATGGCGAGCCGTCCTTCCGGAGGGGTCGCGATGAGCGACAGGTCCCGCACGGAGGCGAGCGCCATGTTGAGCGTGCGCGGAATCGGCGTCGCCGTGAGAGTGAGCACGTGCACCTCGGCGCGCAGCGCCTTCAGGCGCTCCTTGTCGCGGACGCCGAAGCGATGCTCCTCGTCGATGACGAGCAGACCGAGGTCCTTGAAGCGCACCTGAGAGTGCAGCAGGCGGTGCGTCGCAATGACGATGTCGACGCTGCCGCGCTCGATCCCCTCGGTCACGGTCTCGCTCTCCCTGCCGGTGCGAAAGCGCGAGAGGCTCTCGATGCGCACGGGCCACTCGGCGAAGCGGTCGCGGAAGTTGGCGAGGTGCTGCTGCGCGAGGAGCGTCGTCGGGACGAGCACGGCGACCTGCCTGCCGGCCTGTACCGCGACGAACGCGGCGCGCATCGCGACCTCGGTCTTGCCGAAGCCCACGTCCCCGCAAACGATGCGGTCCATCGGGCGGGCCCTCTGCAGGTCCTCGAGCACCCGGCGGACGGCCTCCGACTGATCCGCAGTCTCCTCGAACGGAAAGCCGCTCGCGAACGCCTGGTACTCCGGCTCCCTGAGCGGCAGCGCGAGGCCCTGGCGCGCCTCGCGGCGCGCGTACAGGTCGAGGAGCTCGGCGGCGACGTCGCGGATCTGCTCGGCGGCGCGCTTGCGCGCCTTGGCCCACTGATCGGTCCCGAGCTTGTGCAGCGGCGCGCTCTCGGGTGCCCCTCCGGTGTAGCGGCTCACGAGGTGCAGCGCATGCACCGGGACGTACACGCGATCGTGGTCCTGGTACTCGAGCACGAGAAACTCGCCGTGCTGGCCCGCGATCTGCATCGCCGCGAGGCCCACGTAGCGCCCGACGCCGTATTCCTCGTGAACGACGGGTGCTCCGGGGGCGAGGTCCATCAGGTCCCGCAGGATCGCCTGCGGATCGACGGCGGTGCGCCGGCGGCGGCGGTCCTGGCGCGCGCGTGGGCCGAACAGCTGCGCTTCGGTGACGAGCGCGACCGGGGGGCGCGTGAGCTGCAGACCCTCCACATCCGCCGCGACGGTGAGCGCGAGGGGCGCCCGACCGGCCGCGAAGGCGCGCCAATCGGCGACGAGGACGAGCTCCGGGAAGCGCGCCCTCAGCATCTCATGCAGCACCTCGCGCCGGCCCGGCGAATCCGCCGCGATGAGGGCGCGCCCGCCGAGCTCGCGCAGGAAGGCGCCGAGCGGGGCGAGCGGCTCCGCCGCGCGTGCATCGATCGTGAGCTCGCGCGGCACCGTGGCCGGAAAGTGACAGACCGCCTCGCCCGGGGGGGTCTCGGCGCCCGCCTCCGAGCGATCGAGCGCGACGCTCGCGAACGGCGCGGCGCGCTCGGCGAGCTCCCGCGGGTCGAGGTACAGGTCGCGAGGCGCGACGACCGGCCGCTCGATGTCGTGACGGCGGTCCTCGTAGCGCACCTCGATGTCCCGCCAGGCCCGCTCGAGCTCGGCCGCCGCCCCCGCATCGTGCACGATGACGGCCTCCGGGGGCAGATAGTCGAACAGCGTCGCGGTCGCATCGAAGAACAGCGGCAGGTAAAACTCGATGCCCGGCGGGGCGAGCCCCTCGCTCACGCCGCGGTACACGGACGACTGCATCGGATCGCCCTCGAATCGCGCCCGGTAGCGGCGGCGAAAGCCGCGGACGGCGTCCGGGTCGAGCGGCAGCTCGCGCGCGGGCAGCAGCCGCACGCGCTCGATGGACTCGGTCGAGCGCTGCGTCTCCGGATCGAAGCGCCGGATGGCCTCGATCTCCTCGGCAAACAGATCGATGCGCAGCGGCTGCTCGGAGCCCATCGGGAACACATCGAGCAGCGAGCCGCGCACCGCGAACTCGCCCGGGACGGTGACCTGGCTCACGCTCGCGTAGCCTGCATCGATGAGGCGGGCGCGGAACGGCTCGAGCCCGAGCCGCTCGCCCACGGCGAGCTCGAAGGTGCGCCCCTCCACGTACGCCCGCGGCGGCAGGCGCTGCAGCAACGTGTCCGCGGCCAGAATGAGGCAGCCGCCACGCGCGTGCGGCAGGCGATGCAGCGTGCGCAGCCGCTCCGAGACGATGTCCGGATGCGGCGAGGCGAGCTCGTACGGCAGCACCTCCCAGTCCGGGAGCGCGAGCACCGCGCGCGCCGGGCCGCCGAAGAAGCGAATCTCGGCCGCGAGCCGCTCGAGCTCGCGCGCGCCGGGCACGACGATCAGGTAGAGCCGCGGATCGCTCGCGAGACTCTCGGCGAGCGCGAGCGCCGCGGCACTGCCGGGGAGCCCGTGCCAGCGCACGTGGCGCTGCGATGCGCTGGGAGCCTCGGGCTTGAGCAGGAAGGACATCGGCGGTAAGCGGCGCCGCGGGGCGCGGCAGGCAGCAGCTTACCGGCCCGCAAGCCGGAGGATGAGGATTATTTCGCCGTCGGGGCCGAGGCGGCATCCGCCGTTGGCGGATGATCGCCGGTCGCGACCGCGTCGATCACCCGGTCGCGCTCGAAGAAGACCGAGAACCCCGGGTAGTCCCAGCGGGTGATCGGCGGCTGCCCGACGGTCGGGTGCCGGGTCTGTGGCGCGCCGAACTGCCGCTCGACGGAGGTCATGCGCATGCCCCGGCTCGGCCGCGGGACGCTCGAGGGCTCGACGGTGACCTTACCGTCCACGACAACGGTCTCGGCGAGCGCTGTGCCCGCGACGAGCAGCGCACCGAGCGCCGCACAGAGCGTCGCTGAGATCAATGAGATCGCGGCTCGGACCTTCACTCGGACTCCTCGGCGAGCGGCCCTCCGTGGCCCAGCGCGCCGGCCGGGCCGTCCTGGCCGGTCGCTCGCCGCTTGCGCAGCTCACGCACTATAGCATCGGGCCGATTCTGTCCGATGCCCCGCGGGCCGCCTGCTCCCCGATCTGTGACACGGATCAAGGAATGTCCGGGCGGGCCGGCAACTGTGGTTAAATTCGCGGAGTGTTCCATCCGCTGCCATTGTACGTGGGGCTGCGCTACGTGCGCGCCCGCACTCACAAGTTCTTCGTCTCGTTCATCACCTGGGTGTCGCTCATCGGCGTCTGTGTCGGTGTCGCGGCGCTCATCGTCATCCTCTCTGTGATGAACGGCTTCTCCGACGAGCTGCGGGACCGGCTGCTCACCTTGAGCTCGGACGCCCGCATCGTCGCCTCCGGCCCGCAGGCGCCCGGCGCCGAGCAGTGGGCCGCCGCGAGCCGGGCCGCCGCCGGCGTGAGCGGCGTGGCGGGCGTCGCGCCGTACCTCGAGGCTCAGGTGCTCGCCGTGAGCGCTCCCGAGATGCTGCCCGTCACGCTGCGCGGCATCGATCCTCGCAGGGAGGCGGCGGTGACTCGGGTCGCACGGACCTTGACGCGGGGCAGCCTCTCCGAGCTCGCGCCGGGTAGCGACCGCGCCATCGTGAGCGATGTGGTCGCCGAGCGGCTCGGGGTCGATGTGGGCGATGAGCTCACGCTCCTCATCACCACGCTCGCCCCGGATGGCACGCCGGCGCCGAAGCTGCGCGTGCTCACGGTCGCCGGGCTGTTCGAGGCCGGGCTCGAGGAGCAGGAGGACACGCTCATCTTCGCCAACCTCGACGACGTGCGCGCGCTCGGCGTCGCGCCGAGCGGCGCGGGGCTGCACGTGCGCTTCGACGATCCGCTCGCAGCCCCGCGGCTCGCGCCGCTCATCGGCGCGCAGCTGCCCGCCGGCTTGCGCATCATCGACTGGACCACCGACAACGCCGGGTACTTTCGCGCGATCCGCATCGAGAAGACGATGATGTCGCTCATCCTGCTGCTCATCGTCGCCGTCGCCGCGTTCAACATCGTCGCGATGCTCGTGATGGTGGTCAACGACAAGCGCACCGACATCGCGATCCTGCGCACCTTGGGCGCCGCGCCGCCCCGCGTCATGGGAGTGTTCATCACGCAGGGCCTCATCATCGGGTGGCTCGGCGTCGCCCTCGGGGTCGCGGTGGGCGTCGCGCTCGCGCTCAACGTGACGCGCATCGTTCCGGCGCTCGAGCGCACGTTCGGCTTCTCCATCATGGATCCGAACGTCTTCTACGACACCAGCATCCCCTCGGACCTGCACTGGGCGAACGTCCTGTCGATCTGCCTGGCGGCGCTGCTGCTCACGGCCCTCGCGACGCTCTATCCGGCCGTGCGCGCGGCGGGCACGCCGCCCGCCGATGCGCTGCGCTATGAATAGCCGGTCGCACGCTCGCGCGCGGCGGGCGGGTCGCGGCTGAGCGGCGGGCGGCGCATGCGCGGCCTCTACGAGTGGCTCATCGCGACGCGCTACCTGCGGTCCACGCACCGGCGCGGCTTTATCTCGTTCATCTCGCTCACCTCGATCGCAGGCATCGTGCTCGGCATCGCGGTGCTGATCGTGGTGCTCTCCGTGATGAACGGCTTCGGGCGCGAGCTGCGTCTGCGGATGCTCTCGGTGACGGCGCACGCGACGCTCGAGGGGCTCGATGGCACGCTTGCCGACTGGCGCGCGGCGCAGGCGACGGCGCTCCGCGAGCCGGGCGTCATCGGCGCGGCGCCGTACGTGGATGACTACGCGGTGCTCGCCCACGGCGAGCGCGTGATCGGCACTCAGGTGCGCGGGGTGCTCCCGCAGGAGGAGCGACGGACGACCGGTCTCGCGCAGCACCTGACGGCCGGCCGCATCGATGCGCTCGTGCCGGGGTCCTACCACATCGTTCTCGGGTCGGCGCTCGCCGCCGACCTCGGCGCGACGGTCGGCGACTCGGTGGTGCTCATCGCCCCGGAGGGCACGGCCACCCCGACCGGCATCGAGCCGCGCATGCGACGGTTCTTCGTGACCGGCATCTTCCACTCCGGGATGTACGAGTACGACAGCGCGCTCGCGCTCGTGAGCCTCGCCGACGCCGAGCGCGTGTATCATCTCGCCGGCCCCACGGGGATCCGCCTCGCGCTCGAGGATCCGTTCCGCGCGCCGCAGACCGTGCGCGCCCTCGCCCTTGCGCTCGGCGGGGGCTTTTATATCAGCGACTGGACGCAGAGGAACGTCAACCTGTTCCGCTCGATCGAGATCACCAAGTCGATGATGTTCGTGATCCTCCTCATGATCGTCGCGGTCGCCGCCTTCAACATCGTCGCGACGCTCGTGATGATCGTGAAGGAGAAGCAAGGCGACATCGCGGTCCTGCGCACGCTCGGGGCCGGTCCGCCGAACGTGCTCGCGACCTTCGCGCTGCAGGGCGTCGTGATCGGCCTCGCGGGGACGGTCGGCGGCGCCGCGTTCGGCATGCTCGTCGCGCACAACGTCGAGTTCCTCGTGCATGCGCTCGAGCGCCTGCTCGGCACGCGCTTTCTCGATCCGCGCGTCTACGACATGAGCGATCTGCCCGCCTACGTCGAGTGGTCGGACGTGCTCAAGGTCTGCGGGCTCACCTTTGCCCTGTGCGCGCTCGCCACGGTCTACCCGGCGTGGCGCGCCTCGCGCACCGAGCCCGCGGAGGCGCTGCGGCATGAGTGAGGGCAGCCCCGGAGCGGACCGCGAGCTCGTTCTCGAGGCGCTCGACGTTCGCAAGAGCTTTCGTCAGGGGCCGGTCACGCTCGAGGTGCTGCGCGGAGCGCGGCTCGCCGTCGCGCGCGCTGAGCGCGTCGCGATCGTCGGGGCCTCAGGCTCTGGCAAGACGACGCTGCTGCAGATCCTAGGGGGGCTCGAGCGGCCGACCGCAGGACGGGTGCTCATCGCCGGCGAGGACATTCACGGGCTCGACGAGGGGTCGCGCGGGCGGCTGCGCAACCGGGCGATCGGCTTCGTCTATCAATTCCATCACCTGCTGCCGGAGTTCTCCGCCCTGGAGAACGTTGCGATGCCGCTCCTCGTGCGTCGCGCCCCGGTCGCCGAGGCACGCGACCGGGCCCGCGAGCTGCTCGAGCGGGTGGGGCTCGGCGAGCGGCTGACGCACCGGCCGCACCAGCTCTCGGGAGGGGAGCGCCAGCGTGCCGCCGTGGCGCGCGCGCTCGTCACTCAGCCGCGCATCGTGCTCGCCGACGAGCCGACCGGCAATCTCGACGGGGCGAACGCCGAGCAGGTGTTCGCGCTCATGCTCGAGCTGAACCGGGAGCGTGGGACGAGCCTCGTCGTCGTGACGCACGACACCCGGCTCGCCGCGCGCATGGAGCGCGTCCTGACGCTCGATCAGGGCATGCTGCTCGGCGAGGGTTAGCCGGTGCTCGAGGCGGGCCGCCGCACGCGATAGCGGCGGCTGACGACGCGCCAGCGCCAGAGCAGCTCGAGGCCGAGCCACCCGAGCACCCCGAAGAGGATCGCGCAGGCGAGGCAGCCGACGAGGAACGGCTTCCACATCGGCCCGAGTCCGTGCTCGAGCCACTCCCAGCTCAGCCGGAAGCCGAAGGCGCGCGGCTCCCGGCCGCTGATCTCCGCTCCCACGCGGTACGCCATGTAGTAGATCGGCACCATGGTGAACGGGTTCACCACCCAGGTGGTCGCGACGACGGCGGGGATGTTGAGTCGCCAGACCACCGCGACGAGCAGGGCGAGCGGCAGGTGGACCGGCAGGGGCAGGAAGCAGATGGCCAGCCCGGCCCCGAACCCGGCCGTGACGCCTCGCCGCTGCAGCGACCACAGCCGCGGATCGGTGAGGTGCGCCCCGACGCCGCGCAGGTACCAGCGCTCCTGGAGCGCCCGGGCATAGGGCGCGATCCGCTTGAGAAGCTCACGGGGCATAGGCGCGCATCACTCTACCAGATATGATGGCGGGTTAATCGTCGGGCCAACGGAATCAAACGGATGTGGGAAATCGTACGGGCCGGCGGCCCGTTCATGTGGCCGATCGTCCTCTGCTCGATCGGGGCGGCCGCGATCATCCTCGAGCGGCTGTGGACGCTGCAGGAGAAGCGCGTGCTGCCGCGCGATCTCACGCGGCGCGTGTGGCAGCTGGTCGAGACCAACCAGGTCAACGAGAAGGTCATCGCCGCGCTCGAGCGCAACTCGCCGCTCGGCAAGGTGCTCGCCGCCGGGCTCGCCAATCGGCACCGCTCGCGCGAGATCATGATGGAGCGCTTGGAGGATGCCGGCCGCCACGTCGTGCACGACCTCGAGCGCTTCCTCAACATGCTCGGCACCATCGCGAGCATCTCCCCGCTCCTCGGGCTGCTCGGCACCGTGACCGGCATCATCAAGGCGTTCAATGCCCTGCAAGCCGGGGCCAACGGGGATCCCCGCATGCTCTCGGGGGGCATCGCGGAGGCGCTGATCGCGACGGCCGCGGGCCTGTGTGTCGCGATCCCGGCCCTGATCGGCTACCGCTATCTGCGCGGTCGCGTCGAGGGGTTCGTGATCGACATGGAGAAGGACGCGATCAAGCTCGCCGATGCCCTCGAGGCCGCCGCCGGTGACGATATCGAGGCGGTGCAACCCGGGCTCAAGGCGGCTCGCCGATGAACTTGAGGCCGCACCGGCTCGAGGATCCGGAGATCAATCTGGTCTCCCTGATCGACGTTGTGCTGATGATGGTCGTGTTCTTCATGCTGTCGAGCTCCCTCGTCAACGAGGGGCGGCTGCGCATCCACCTGCCGCAGGCGAGCAGCATCCCGACCGAGCGACCGAAGCTCGAGCCGCTCATCGTCACGGTCACCGAGCAGGGCAGCTACCTCGTCAACGGCCGGGAGCTCCTTAACACGAGTCCCGACACGCTCCGCGCCGCGCTCCTCGGACAGGCGGGCGCGAGCCGCGACATGCCCGTCACGCTGCGCGCCGATGCGCGCACGACGCACCAGTCGGTCGTCACGGCCATGGACGTGCTCGCCGGGCTCGGGTTCGCCGAGATCAACATCGCAACGATCAACAGCGAGCCGGCGGGTCCGCCTTGAACGACGTGGGCCGAGGTGGGGCGCCGGCGACGCCGAGCGTGCGCGGCACCTACCGACGGCTGCTGGGGTATCTGCGCCGCCACCTCGGGGCGTTCGCGGGGGGCATCGCAGGCTCGCTCGTGTACTCGGCGAGCATGGTGAGCTTCGGGCCGTTCGCGCAGGTCTTCGGCGACCGGACCTTCACCCATCCGGACCCGCGGATGATCGTGCTGCTGCCGCTCGTCGTCGTCGGCCTGTTCACGCTGCGCGGGCTCGGGGATTTCACCCAGACCTTCGCGATGGGCTACGTCGCCCGCAGGATCATCGCCGAGCTGCGCCAGGAGATGTTCGAGCGGGTGCTGCGGCTGCCGGTCGCGTACTTCGACCGCACGGCGGCCGCCGAGCTGCTCTCGAAGCTCACCTACAACACCGAGCAGATCGGCCAGGCGAGCACCAACTCCGTCGTGGTGCTCATCAGCACGAGCCTCACGGTGTGTGGCCTGGTGATCTACCTGCTCTGGCTCAATCTCGAGCTGTCGCTCGCCGCGCTCATCATGGCGCCGCTCGTCGGCGGACTCGCGACGCGCATCAACTACTACTTCCGCCGCTACAGCCGCCGTATCCAAAGCTCGATGGGCGATGTGACCCGCGTCGCCAAGGAGAGCTTCGAGGCGCCGCGGCTCATCAAGGTCTACAACGCCGAGCCGCACATCGATGCGCAGTTCCGGGCGGTGAACGAGCACAACCGCCGCTCGTACATGCGGCTCGTCCTCACCCAGGGGCTCGCGAACCCGATCATCCAGGTCATCACGGCGATCGGGGCGGCGCTCGTGCTCTCGTACGCGATCGCGAGCGCGATCCACGGACGCATGACGACGGGCGCCCTGCTCGGGTTCTTCGCCGCGCTCGGCATGATCGCACAGCCGCTGCGGCAGCTGGTCGGAGTCGCGGGCCCCCTGCAGCAGGGGATCGCCGCCGCCGAGAGCATCTTCGAGCTGCTCGACATCCCCCCGGAGCCTGCGGGCGGCGGATACGTCGCCGGGCGGGTGCGCGGGGAGGTGACGTTCGATCACGTCTCCTTCGCCTACCAGGGCGGCCGCAACGCCGCGCTGCGGGACGTGTCGTTCGCCGTCACGGCGGGGGAGCGCATCGCGATCGTCGGGCGCTCGGGAAGCGGCAAATCCACTCTGGTGAGCCTGCTGCCGCGGTTCTACGACGTGAGCTCGGGCAGCGTACGCATCGACGGGCACGACATCCGCGAATTCGACCTGCGCAGCTTGCGGGAGCAGATCGCGGTCGTCTCGCAGGATGTGGTCCTCTTCAACGACACCATCCGCAACAACATCGCATTCGGACGCGACATCGCGCCCGAGACGATCGAGCGGGCCGCGGAGGCCGCACACGTGCGCGAGTTCGCGGCGAGCCAGTCAAAGGGGCTCGACACGCTCGTCGGTGACCGCGGCGTGTTGCTCTCGGGCGGCCAGCGCCAGCGCATCGCCATCGCGCGCGCGCTGCTGAAGGACGCCCCCATCCTCATCCTGGATGAGGCGACGTCCGCTCTCGACACGGAAGCCGAGCGCCACATTCAGGCGGCGCTCGGCGAGCTCGTCCGCAACCGGACCACCTTCGTCATCGCGCACCGGCTGTCGACGGTCGAGCAGGCCGACCGCATCGTGGTGCTGAACGCAGGCGAGGTGGTCGAGTGCGGGACGCACGCGCAACTGCTGGCCGCGGGCGGGCTGTACTCGCAGCTCTACCGCCTGCAGTTCAGCGACTGATCCGCTGCAGCGGATCGCGGCGAGATCGCGTGCGCGACGTGGAGCGGTATCTGACGGCGCTCTGGTATCGCCCGAGGCGCCGGCCGTCGCTGCTGCAACCGCTCGCCTGGCTCTATGGAGCGGTCGTTCACGCGCGCCGATCCGCCTACGCGCAGCGCTGGCTGCGAGCCGAATCGGCCGGCAAGCCCGTCGTCGTGATCGGCAATGTCACCGTGGGCGGGACGGGCAAGACCCCGCTCACGGTGTGGCTCGTCGAGAGCCTGCGCAAGCGCGGCGTGCAAGCGGGCGTCGTCGCGAGGGGCTACCGCCGCTCCGGCCGCCGCGCGAGCCCCCGCGAGGGTCCGCAGGTGGTGCGGGCCGACTCGCGCTGGGAGGAGGTCGGCGATGAGCCCCTGCTCATCCACCGGCGTGCCGGGTGCGTGACGGTCGTCGGCGAGGACCGGGTGGCCGCCGCGCGCCGGCTCGCCGAGGAAGCGGTGGACGTGATCCTCTGCGACGACGGCCTGCAGCATCTGCGCCTCGCCCGGGACTGCGAGATCGCGCTCCTCGACGGGGCTCGAGGACTCGGCAATGGACGGCTGCTGCCCGCAGGTCCGCTGCGCGAGCCCGCCGGGCGGCTGCGCGAGGTGGATCTCATCGTCGTGAACGGAGCGCCCGAGCACGCCTCGCTCGCGGGACCGATGTTCCCCGCCGGCCCATCGATCGACGCGGGGCCTGCGACTCCCGCGCCGCGCGTGCTCGGCATGCGCCTCGTCGCGCAGCTCGCGCATCGAGTGGACGGCGGCAGCGCTCCGCGGCCCCTCGAGACGTTCCGCGCGGCGCGCCTGCACGCCGTGGCCGGCATCGGCCATCCCGACCGATTCTTTCGCGATCTCGAGGGGCGCGGGCTCGAGGTGATCCGGCACGCCTTTCCCGACCATCATCCCTTCGCGCCCCGCGATCTCGAGTTCCCCGACGACCTGCCGATTCTGATGACCGAGAAGGACGCGGTCCGCTGCGCCGCGTTCGCGACGCCCCGCATGTGGCACGTTCCCGTGACGGCGCAGCTCGATGCGGCCGACTCGCAGGCGCTGCTCGATGCGATCTGCCTGCGGATCGCCGCGGCGCGGCGCCCGCCGCTCGCCGCGGGCCGGCCGAGCGAGGCGGCCGGGCGGCTCATCGGTGCGGTGGGGCGGCCGAGCCTGTAAAGTCCGCTCATGGATCCGCGACTGCTCGAGCTGCTCGCCTGCCCGGTCTGCAAGGGTCCGCTGCAACATCGGCGCGAGCAGCGCGTCCTCGTGTGCCGGCTCGATCGGCTCGCCTATCCGATCCGGGACGAGGTGCCGGTGATGCTCGAGGAGGAGGCGCGCCAGCTCGCGGCGGACGATCCGCTGCTCGAGCGGTAGCGCCCCGTGTTCCGCGTCGTCATTCCCGCGCGCTACGAGTCCACGCGCCTGCCGGGGAAGGTCCTCGCGCCGCTCGCGGGCAAGCCCATGCTGCAATGGGTTTGCGAGCGGGCGCGCGCCTCGCGCGCGGAGGAGGTGGTGGTCGCCACCGACGACGAGCGCGTGGCGCGCGTGGCGGAGCGCCTCGGCGCGCAGGTCGTGATGACGGCGGTCGCGCATCCGAGCGGCACCGATCGAATCGCCGAGGTCGCCTGGCGGCGGCGCTGGCCCGATGAGGCGATCGTCGTCAATCTGCAGGCCGACGAGCCGCTCATGCCGCCCGCGCTGATCGATCAGGTGAGCGAGCTGCTCGAGGGGTGCGGGTGGGCCGCGGTCGCGACGCTCGCGAGCCCCGCCGCGGCGCTCGAGGAGCTGCTCGATCCGAACGTCGTCAAGGTCGTCGTGGATCGGGATCACCGGGCGCTTTACTTCAGCCGCGCCCCGATCCCCTGGGACCGCGAGGGCGCTGCGGCCGGCCTCGCGAGCCAGCGCAGCTTCGCAGGCGCTCGGCGCCACATCGGGCTCTATGCCTATCGGGTGGGGGCCCTCAAGCATCTCGCCGCGCTCGTCCCGACCCCCCTCGAGCAGCGCGAGAGGCTCGAGCAGCTGCGCGCGGTGGAGAACGGCCTCGGCATCGTGGTCGGGGAGGCCGCCGAGAGGCCCGGTCCGGACGTGAATACCGCCCAGGACCTCGAGCGGGTGGGAGCGCTCCTCGAGGCTCGCGAGCGTGGCGCGCGCCGGCCGGGGGATTGATTCGCCGCGAGCGCGTTGCTACGTTCGGCTGCGGCTCGCGCGCATCGCTCAGATCGCATCCCGCACGAGCGCTGCTCGACTCAACCGAAGGACACGCTCTCGATGGACGCCGGGCCGGTGCGCATCTTGTTCGTCTGCCTCGGCAACATCTGCCGCTCGCCCACGGCGGAGGCCGTGTTCCGCGCGCTCGCCGCGCGCGAGGCGCCGGAGCTCAACGTCGCGATCGATTCGGCCGGAACGGCCGACTACCACCTCGGCAGCGCGCCGGATGCGCGCGCGCAGGAGGCCGGGCGCCGGCGCGGCTACGACATGTCCGCACGGCGCGCCCGCATGATCGAGCCGGGCGATTTCGAGCGGTTCGAGCTGATCCTCGCGATGGATCGCAGCAACTGGGCGGCCCTGCGGCGCGCCGCGCCGCGCTCGGCGCGCGCGCGCGTGCGGCTGTTCCTCGAATACGCGCCGGAGGCGGGCGTGCTCGAGGTGCCCGACCCGTACTACGGAGGCCCGAACGGCTTCGAGGAGGTCCTCGACCTCGTCGAGGCGGCCTCGCGCGGATTGCTCCGCCACCTGCGCGAGCAGGCGCGCGCCGGCTGATCAGCCGCCCTCGTCGCGCCCGGCCTCGTGCGGCGCGGCGCCCGAAGGGGCGGACGACCACACGACGTACGGCTTGCCTCCGGGTCGGCCGGCCGCGCCCTCGAGGGGCGGGGCGGGCTCGAAGTGAGCGACCGGATGATGCTCCTCGCCGCCCGGTCCGGAGCCCGACGGGGATTCCCGCACAGGCTCGGCGGGCGCGCCCTGGGGCGCCGGATCGCCGCCCTGCGC